>NZ_JAVREK010000009.1:0-189638 GCF_031845375.1 Streptomonospora wellingtoniae | reverse complement strand
CCCACGCCCGCGCAACCTGGTCGCCGCCCGCCGCCCGGCCTTCAGCAGCACCTTCAGCAGCAGCAAAGGAGCCTGATCATGCCCAGCCACGACCTCCGCCCGCCCCCGGCCGTCTCAGAACTGCGCGTCTACCCGGGCGAGCCCGTCCACTGCCCGCACGTCCGCCGGCTCGTCCGCGCCGCGCTCGCCCACCACACCGCCATCGTCGACGACGCCGAACTGGTGGCCGCCGAGCTCTTCGGCAACGCCTGCCGCCACACCCGCAGCGGCGAGCCCGGCGGCACGCTCGCGCTCGGCATCAGCGCCCTGCCCAGCGGGCTGGCCGTCGTCTCGGTGACCGACGAGGGCCCCACCAGCGCCGAACGCCTCACCGGTACCGACACCTGGCCCGAACTGAAGTCGCCTACCCCCGGCTCCCCCGGGTGGCGCGGCCTGCACCTGGTCGCCGCCGTCGCCGACGGTTGGGGCCACACGCCGGCGGAGGACATGGGCCTGACCGTCTGGGCGGCCTTCAACCTCGCCACCCTGTCCCTGGACGGCCTCACCGACCGCGCGAGGCTGTAGCTCCAGCAGCGCCGCGCAGTCCCCGCATCCCGCCATTCACCATCACCGACCCCTGACCTTCCTCGATATGGTCGCCCGACCCTTCCCCCTTGGGAGAATGGGCATCCCGGCAATGACTTTCCAAGGAGCGGCGATGAGCACAGGCCTGGACAACCGGCCCAGCGCGACCACGTATGAGGTCGAACGGCTCGTCCAGATGGCCTGGAAGGGACAGATCAGGGTCCCCCATTTCCAGCGCGGCTTCCGCTGGGGACGCGAAGACGTCGTCCGGCTCTTCGACAGCATCAACCGCGGCTATCCGGTGGGAAGCCTCCTGCTATGGGTTCGCAGGGCCGGCGCTCAGCACCTCGCACTCGGTCCCCTCAAGATCGAGGCCGACGAGATGGAGGAGGCTCTGTGGGTCGTCGACGGTCAGCAGCGCGTCATCAGCCTGGCCAGTGCGCTGCACCCGCAGGTCGGTCAAGATCCCCGATTCGCTCTCGCCTACAACTTGCGGGACGACAAGTTCATCCCTCTCAAGCCCGGCGTGACGGAACCCCACATCATCCCGCTACCTGTCCTGTTCGACCTGCCGCGCCTTCTGCAGTGGTTCTCCGAGTTCCCGGAAGCCGCCGAGTACCAGGAGCAGGCCTACCGGCTGACAACCGTGCTCCGGCAGCACCCCGTTCCCGCCTACCTCGTGAAAGAGGAGAATCCCGAGGTCCTACGGGACATCTTCGACCGGATGAACAGCTACGGGAAGCGGCTGAGCCGTGCGGAGATCTTCACGGCGCTGCACGCGGGAGACGAATCGGAGGACACGCCGAACCTCCGATTCGGCGCCATCTCAGCGGAGATCGACCAGCGGAGGGCGTTCGGCAGGATTGACGAAGACACGGTGAACGCCGCGATCCTCGCTCGGCGCGGTCCTGATGTGTATCGCGAGATCCGAAGCGAGTTCAGCACGCACAGCCGGCGCGGAACCATCGACTTTCCCGGCGAAGACAGGGAGACCGCGTTCCAGGCGGGCGAGAAAGCCCTGCTCCTGGCAGTCGAGTTCCTACAGCAGGACGCCGAGATCCCCCACTTCACCCTGCTGCCCTACCGCTACCTGCTCGTGGTACTCACCCGTGTATTCGGCCACTTCCCGAACCCCGACGCCACCAATCGGAGGCTGCTGCGCCGCTGGCTGTGGCGGGCGGCGCGGCTCGGCCCGGAAGTCTCCCGGGGCAGTACCACCGGGGCGGTCCGCCAGCTCTGCGGCAAGGTCCGCCCCGACAGCCTCACCGGCTCGGTGCAGGATCTCCTGAAGACGGTGGCCCGTGACGAACCCCCGCTCCCCGACGTCCGCCGGTTCCGGACGAACGAAGCCGCGGCCAAGATCGTCCTCTGCTCCTGGTGGGCTCTGAAACCGCGTGACCCGAGCAGCGCGGAGCCCTTCGACACCGGACAGCTCGCGGAGGCCATCGCCGACCAGAGCACGGTCGCCGATGCGGTCAGGTACATCTTCGCCCCAGGCACCGTTCCCGACTCCCAGCGCAGCTGGGCGGCCAACCGGCTCCTCGTGCCGACGATGACGCGCGAGGAGGGAAAGACCATCGGCGAGGTCCTCGCGACACCTCCCCTCTTCGCCGACGAAGACGACGAATGGGAGGCAACTCTCCGCTCACACCTCGTCATGCCCGGCGACCTTCCACTCCTCCGTGACGGGCGGATCTCCGACTTCCTGGAGAGGCGACAGGAAACCCTCCTCCTCCACCTGGAGGATTTCCTCGACCAGATGTGCGAGTGGGACTTCGAGGACACTCCTCCGATCAACGACCTCGTCATCGAGGACCTGGCAGACGAAGGCGACGATGGAACTCTCTGAGACCCGGTACGCGGTCCTGCTCCACGGCGATCGCGTTGGGACGATTCACCAGCGCGGCGACCACACGCGGTTCGTTTTCACCGAAGACCACCTGCGCGCCCCCGAGCGCGCGATCCTGGGGCTGCGTTTCGAGGAAGACCTTGCCGGCCGCCACGCCGCCGCGCTGCGGCTGCCGCCGTGGTTCTCCAACCTGCTCCCCGAAGGTGCGCTTCGGCAGTGGATCGCCGACGACCGCGGCGTCTCGGCCGATCGGGAAATGGAGCTGCTCGCCCAAGTCGGCCACGACCTCCCCGGCGCGGTGCAGGTCCTGCCGTGCGACGACGAAGGCTTCCGCGGTCTCGACTGGGATGAACACAGTGATCCGCCGCGCGCCCCGGGCGGGGCCTTTGACCACCCTGAGATGCGGTTCTCGCTGGCCGGTGTGGCGCTGAAATTCTCCATGCTCGCCGAGAACGACCGGCTCACCCTTCCGGCCTACGGCCAGGGCGGCGACTGGATCGTCAAGCTTCCCGACCGCGCCTACAGCGACGTTCCCCGCAACGAGCACGCGATGATGACCCTGGCCGGAGCGGTCGGCATCGACGTCCCCGAGGTGCGCCTGTACCACCGGGACGAACTCGACACCCTTCCCGCGCGCATCTGGCCCGACCACGAGGACCTCGCCTACGCTGTCCGGCGTTTCGACCGCGACGAGCACCGGCGGCCGGTGCACATCGAGGATCTCGCCCAGGTGCGCGGGATCTACCCGAACGAGAAGTACAACGGCAACTACGAGACCGCGGCGTCGCTGATCTACCGCCGCCACGACGTCGCGGCCCTGCGGGAGTTCACCCGCCGGCTGGCGTTCAACGTCCTGATCTCCAACGGAGACGCGCACCTGAAGAACTGGTCGCTCATCTACCGCGATCCCCGCCGTCCGACGCTCGCCCCCGCCTACGACCTGGTCTGCACCAGCGCCTACATGGGCGAGGGCGAGACCCTCGGAATGAAGTTCGCGGGATCGCGCCGATTCGGCGACGTCACCGTGCGCTCGTTCGACCGCTTGGAGAAGCGCCTCGGGGCCGAGGGCGCCGACCTGTCCGAGACCGCAGCAGCGCTCGCCGACCGTGTGCGGACGGCGTGGCCCGAGATCCAGGACCATTTCGCCAGTACTCCCGAGCTGCGCGAACAGATTGCCGCCAGCATCGAAGCGCGCTCCCGCACCCTGCTCGGCTGACGAGGGGCGATCCCTACGTGCAAGCAAAGAGCTGGAACGCATGCTGGAACAGGGCACTTGCGGCCCGGGCTCCCCGGCCGAATTCGGTAAGCTGAACCGGGCATCCGACAGCGCATCCCGACAGCGCAACGCCCGAGGCTCCGCGGTTCAGCCCCTACTCAGCTCCGTTCGGCGTTCGCGCCGCCACTGGGCGACCGCATCGACCAGGACCGCCGCCAGGCCCTGCGGGAAGGGGGCCGTGCCGCCGCGAAGGCCGCGTCTACTTCGGCCGTGAAGAAGTCTTCGGCTTCGTCGCCGCCGGTCACCGCAGCGCGGGCCGCTCTGGCCTTCGCCCAGAACGCGTAGATGTCGCAGCTGGTCATCAGGTGGCGCAGGGCGCCGCGCAACTCGTCGAGTTCGATCGTCTGGGTTTCGTAGGCGACCTTCTGCAGGTTGAGGACCAGGTTGCAGTAATGGTCCTTCCGCGTCTCCCGCGATCCCGGGTACACCTCCGGCCAGACTCCGAGCAACTCGTCGTCGTCGATCGCCATCTTGACGATGTCGGTGTGGATCTGCCGCAGCGAGATCTCGCTGCTGCGCCGCTGGTCTTCCATCGCCAGGTCCAACTGCGACCTCTGGTTCTGCAGATCGCGCCGCTGCAGGAAAAGCGTCAGGGCGATCCCGACGAAGGCGACACCGGAGAAGAAGACACCGACCGGGGCGACGGCCTCGCCGATCTTAGACCGTTCACCCGCACACTGGATGCTGCGCTGCGCTCGCAGGTCGAACTGCTGCTCACCGATCCTGCGCAGCGCCAACGCGTGGACGTGCGCAACCTGGACCGGGTGGCCTACGAGGTGGTGTCCCACGAGCGCGGTGCCGGTCCGGCTTTCCCCAATGCGCGGGATCTCGAAGACCTCTGGGACGAGGACGGCGCCGAGCGGGACCTGTCGGGTGCCTTTCTGCTCGCCGAATGGGAGCAGGTCATCCTGGCCCAGGACCTGCGCACCGAGCGGGCCTATGTGGACGCCGCGCGGCGCGGACGAGGCAGCCGCCTCGGCGTCGACCAGAAGCGCAGCGTCTGGCGCGCCGTGCTGGAGGCGACGAAGCACATGGCTACCGCCAACCAGTGGACGTTCACACAGGTGGCCGCCGCGGCCGCCGAGATCCTGGAGCGCACCGGAGAGCGACGCTATGAGCACGTGGTCGTCGACGAGGCGCAGGACCTGCACCCGGCGAAGTGGCGGCTCATCCGCGTGCTCGCGGCCGAGGGGCCCGACGACCTTTTCGTCGCGGGCGACCCGCATCAGCGCATCTACGACCACCGGGGTTCGCTGGCCTCCCTGGGTATCCACGTGCGCGGGCGCAGCCGCAAGTTGACCGTGAGCTATCGCAGTACCCAGGAGATCCTCTCTTGGGCGGTGCAAGTCCTGGGGGCCGCGCCGGCCACCGGCCTCGACGACCTGGAAGACAGTCTCGACACCTACAGTTCGCCCCTGCACGGCCGCCGCCCAACGGTGTGCGGATTCAGCGAACGCGCCGCCGAACTCGACGCCTTGGCGGAGCAGGTGCGGGAATGGCTCGGCAACGAGGTCGAGGCCGGCTCCATCGGAATCGCCGCACGAACCCGCAAGGTCGCCGAGGCGGCGGCGGCGCGCCTGAAGGAGGATGCGATCGACTGCGGCGCTCTGGCCAAGGGGCCCGGAGTCCGGGTGGGCACCATGCATGCCCTGAAGGGGCTGGAGTTCCGTTGCGTGGCCGTGGTGGGTGTCGAGCACGGGATCGTGCCACACGAGTCCCGGATTGCCGACAGCATCGAGGATCCGACCGGCCACGCCCACGGTCTGCAGCGCGAGCGCAATCTGCTTTTCGTCTCCTGCACCCGGGCGCGCGACACCCTGTCTGTCTCCTACAGCGGTGCCCCCAGCCCGTTTCTACCCGCGCAGTGATACGGGAGGACAGATAGATCCTCCGTCTCGGCCCGCCGAATGGCGTAGCCCGCAATGCGCGAAAGCGGCGCGGCCTTGGCTTGCTCCTCAGCCCAGCTCTCGCCGAAACCACCGCCCGGCCGCGGGGGCGGGTCGAGTCGGTAGCATGGCGGGCCTTGCAACTGCCCGAGGCGAGGGAGATCGCGCGTTGATGGCGACCGCCGAGGTGGAATGGGTCCGAGCCGACGAGCGCGCCCGCGGTCTGTCGCGAGGAAACCACCGGTTCGGCGGCGGAACCCGGCAGAATCCCCGGGATGGGTGCGACGCAGGCGGCGCTCTCGTCCCGGGCCGCAGAGGCTGCAGAAGTCGCGCGACCGCGATTCCCGCCGCGCGTGCGCGCTCGGGCCGCGGGGGCCGTCAGGGCGGCGCGGCCGCCGCCGGGCGGCGGGCGTGAGCGGCGGCCGTGACGTGCCCGCGGGCGCGTTGCGGCGGGTACGCGGAACCGCCGTCGCCCTCGAAGCACCCGGTGCGCAGCTGGCGCGCCTGCCCGAATCCGTCGCCGGACTGCGCGGACTGCGCCGCATCGACCTCGACGACAACGCGCTGGAACACCTGCCCGCCTTCCTCGCCGACCTGCCGCGGCTGCACACCCTGCTGCTCTACCGCAACCGGCTGAGCACGGTCCCGCCCGAACTGGGCGCCGCACCCGCACTCAAGCGGCTCAGCCTGGGCGCCAACCGACTGCAGGCCCTGCCCGAGACCCTGTGCGACCTGAGGGGGCTGCGCTGCCTCAACCTCGCTGAGAACGCCCTGACCCGCCTGCCCGAGGGCATCGCGCGCCTGCACCGGCTGCGAATGCTCGATGCGGGCCACAACCGGCTGACCGAACTGCCCGCGGACATCGGCGCGCTCACCGCGCTGACCGACTACCTCTACCTCAACGGCAACCGGCTCAGGCGCCTGCCGCCCGAACTGGGGCGGCTGCGGCGGTTGGACTACCTCGGGGCGACCGACAACCTGCTCACCGGCCTGCCCGACACGATCGGCGACATGGCCTCCCTGCGGGAGCTGCGCATATACCGCAACCGGCTGGAGCGCCTACCCGAGACCATCGGAGGGCTGGCGCGGCTGCGTGAGCTGCACGCCGCCGGCAATCGGCTGAGGTCGCTGCCCGAGAGCATCGGCCGCCTGGAAGGGCTGCGCCACCTGGACCTGCGGGGAAACCCTCTGGAGCATCTGCCTGAGGCCGTCGGGGGCCTGGTGAACCTCACCCACCTGGACCTGCGGGGCGCGCGCCTGCGAAGGCTGCCGCCGGTGCTGGCGGAGCTGCCGCGCCTGCAGAAGCTGGACCTGCGCTGGACCAAGCCCGACCGCCGCCCCGGCTGGCTCGGGGCGTTGCGGCGGAGGGGGTGCGTGGTCCTGGAGTGAGCGCCGTGCGGGCCGCGCCGGTGTCCCTCACATCGGGGGCATGACCCCCAGGGCGACCAGCAGCCCCGGTATGCCCATGAACACACCGCCCAGAACCAGCGGCGCGCCCAGGGAGCCCGCCACGGCCACGCGCGCCCGCACGCGGTGGCGGCGGGTGTGGGACAGCGCCAGTGTGCCGAAGCCGACCGCGGACAGCAGGAAAAACAGCACGTAGGCGGCGCCGGCCGCGCCGATCCGGTCGGGGCTGCCGGTGATGCCGGCGGCCAGGCCCAGCGCCTGGACCAGGGAGCCCAGCCCGTAGACGCCCAGGGTCGCAAACGCCGCCCACAGCGGCACGGCCAAGAGGGGCGCCGGCGCCCAGCGGCGCTCGGGCGCCACCGACAGCAGCGCCATCCCCGCGCCGACGATCTTCAGGCCCACCACCAGCCAGTTCATCACCGCCAGCCCGGCGGCGTAGTCGGCGTAGGGGCCGGCGGAGAAGCGGTCGGTGGCCTCGAAGACGACGTTGACCAGCGCGAAGCCCGCGCAGGCCAGGGCCGTCAGGACTGCGGTGGCCGTGACGGCTCTGCCGGGCCGGGCGGGTTCGGTCGCCGACGGTCGGGACTCTGCGGTGGGGATCGAGGATGCCATGGGACGATTCGACCCTCCCGGCGGCCTCGGCGGCTCCCCCGCTCGCGGGAGATCAGAGGGCTCCGATCCCCCGCGAGCGGGCCTCCGCGTCCCGGCGGGCCCCCGCGTCCCGGCGGGCGGCGCGGCCGGCGTCAGGGCAGGGGGCGGCTCGCGGTCGAGGAGCGCCGGAACAGCCGGACCAGCGACAGCGTGCCGTCGTAGGGCGTGTGCGCCCGCACCAGCAGCGAGCACGGCCGCAGCAGCACCAGCCCCACCAGCAGGAACACCGCCGCGCCCCAGGCGGCGCGGCGCTGCCCGTGCAGTCGGTAGGTGTGGGGCCAGGCCCGCAGGTAGGAGTACAGGTCGCGCACCGAGGCGCCGATGCGCCGCGCCGAAACCGGTACGCGCAACCGGTCCACATAGCGCACGCGCAGCCCGAGCCGGTTCAGGTGCACCGCCAGGTCCAGGTCCTCCCACATCCCCGGCTCGGCGCAGGTGTGGCCGCGCACCTCGCTCCAGCACGCGCGGCTCAGCGCCATGTTGGAGCCCCACAGCATCGCGTGGCCCGACAGCAGCCGGTTGAGGCGGTGGCAGAAGAAGCGGTGGGCGGCCAGCCCTGCCCGGCGCAGCGGGATGTCGTAGAACCAGGACGGCCCGGTGACGGCGTCGGGGCACGCGCCGGTGCGCGGGTCGGCGGAAAAGGCCTCGACCAGCTGGGCCACCCACTCCGGGCCGACCATGGTGTCGGCGTCGATGCGCCCCAGCACGTCACCGCGGGCCTCGTCGAAGCCCCGGTTGCGGGCGTGCACAGCCCCCTGGCGGAACTCGCGCACCACCCGCACCCCGGACCCGCCGAACGCCTGGGCCACCTCGGCGGTACGGTCGGCGGAGTTGTTGTCGACGACGATGATCTCCTCGGCGGGCACACTCTGGCGCGCCAGCGCCTCCAGACAGCGGCCGATCACCGCTTCCTCGTTGTAGGCCGGGACGATCACCGAAATCCTCACGGGACTGCCTTGTCGTAGTCGGGAACGAGCGGGGCGCGCCCGGACCGTCCGGCGGCGACCGGGCGCGGATGCGAGCGCTGTCAGCCTGGTGTATCGGGTCCGGTCCAACCGGCGGTGTCGGCCAGGTGAAATCCCGCCCGGCCGGCAATCGTGCGCTGCGAGGCAAGCATGGCACGTGCCGCGGCGCCCTCACGCGGACAGCGGACTCGCTCCGCGCCGCACAGGGCGCGCGCGGCCGGGCGCAGGCACTGTAGCGCGATCACACGTCCGAGGGAACTTGCGGCGCGCCGGACTCGCTGCTGCTGCAACGGCCGCGGCCGCGGTCGATCCCGTCGATCCGGCGCGCGCCGCCCCGCGAAGGGAGCCGCGGCCGCGGGCCCCGAAAACCGGTTGGCGAGCGGCCCGGCGGCACCTACGATCCGGCCCATGCGCGAGATCGCCCGGCTACCCAAGGCCCACCTGCACGTTCACCTGGAGAGCACGATCCGCCCCGACACGCTGCGCGAGATCGCCGCGGCCAACGGGATCGAACCGCCCGGCCCGGCCCCGGAGCGCTTCGCCGGGTTCCGCGCGTTCGCCGACCGGGGCGCACGGGTGCGCGCGTGCCTGCGCAGGCCCGAGGACTTCGCCCGCATCGCCCGCGAGTTCGCCGCCGACGAGGCGGCCGACGGCACCCGCTACGCCGAGGTCACCTTCAGCGCCGCCGCCCACGGGGAGCGGCTGGGCGATGCGCGGATGCCGCTGGAGGCGGTGCTGTCCGGCCTCGCGCACGGCAGCGCGGCCCACGGCCTGCACACCCGGCTGATCCTGGACCACTCCCGGCGGCGCCCGGTGCAGCGGGCGCGCCGCACGCTCGACCTCGCGCTGGAGCACCCCGAGCACGTGGCCGCGATCGGGATGGCCGGCGAGGAGTCCCACCCGCTGGCGCCCTTCGCCGAGGTGCTGGCCCAGGCCGCCCGCGCCGGGGTGCACATCGTCCACCACGCGGGCGAGGCCGGGGGCGCCGATGCCGTGGCCGAGGCGCTGGACACCGGAGCCGTGCGCATCGGCCACGGCATCGGCGTGCTCGGCGACGCCGCGGTGGTCGAGCGGGTGCGGGCGCAGGGGGTCGCCCTGGAGGTGTGCTGCTCCTCCAACGTCGCGCTGGGGTTCGCCCCCAGCCTGCAGGAGCACCCGCTGCCGCGGCTGCGCGAGGCGGGCCTGTCGGTGACGCTCAACACCGACGTGCCCGACGTCGCACGCACCTCGCTCACCGGCGAGTACGAGCGCGTGCGCGCGGCCTTCGGCTGCAGCGACACGGAGATGGCCGCATTCGCGCGCACCGCGGTCGCCGCCTCCTTCGCGCCCGCGCAGCTCAAGCGCGGCATGGAGGCCGACATCGACGCCTGGCTGGCCGGTGGGCCCGCGTAGGGCGCGGGCGGGCGCGCCCGCGGCGGTCGGCGGAGGGATCAGGGCCGCCAGACCATGGTGCGCTGGTGCAGGCGGCGCCCGTCGTGGCGCAGCCCGGGCACCAGCGGGGCGGGCCCGTGCTCGGTGAAGCCCATGCGGCGGAAGAACCGCACGGCCCGGGTGTTCTCGGCCAGGGTCTGCAGGTGGCAGCCGGGTGATCCGGACGCGGCCACCCGCTCCTGCCAGGCCCGCATCAGACCTTCGGCGGCGCCGGTGCCGCGCGCGGGCTCGGCGACGTTGATGTGCAGGTGGGAGGGCCAGCGGGGATCGTCGAAGCTGCCTGCCGCCGGTCGGCGCAGCACGCCGGCCCAGGCCGTGTCGAGCAGGCTGCGCGCGAAGAAGGCGGCGGGACCGGGCTTGAGTATCAGCCGGTGGGCGCGGATCGCCTCGCCCATGCGCTGCTCCTCGCTGGGGAAGGCGGCGGTGTCCAGGCAGCCGGCCAGGTAGCCCACGAGGGCGCCGCCGTCCTCGGCCACCAGCATCGACCCGGAGTCCAGGTCGACGTAGGGGGTCAGGTAGACCGCCGCCTCCGACGGGGCGTGGCCCCACAGCGACTCGGTGGGCGCTCCCCGGCCGGCGTAGGCGGCCAGCGCCTCCAACTCGGCCCGGTCTGCGGTCTGGAACGCGCGGATCCGCATGCGGCCTCCTCGTACCGATGGGCGGACACCCCTCCGAGTTACTGTATATGGAATAAACAGAAGAAGTGGAGGACGACTCGGGAGGGCCGCCCGGGCGGGCCCGGCGGCATGGGCGCCGGTCGGTCCGTGGGCGGGCGCCGCCCCCGCACGCTGCGACGAAGACGCCCACGCGGCGGCCCGCGGCCGTCGCCCGGCCGGGGCCCCGGCCGGGACGGTCGGCGATCCCGGCGCTGCGCCCGGCGTCGCGGGGTGCGCCTCGTGCACGCCTCCTCCGCCCCGGCCGCACCGGTGCGACCGGCCGCTACCTGCGCGGGGCCGGGGGGATCGGGTGGTTGGCGCGGATGCGGTCCTCTGGGTCGTAGGCGGCCTTGACCTGGCGCAGCCGCCGGTAGACCGCCGGTACGAAGCAGGAGGCCACGTCCTCGGGCGCGGTCGGGCCGAAGGAGAAGTTCAGCGACCGCCCCACCCCCTGGCCCGCGAAGGGGGCCAGCACCCGCCGGTGAAGACCGCCCGCCGCCCCCTCGCCGCCCGGCTCCACCGGCGACAGCACGGAGACGAGATAGGCCGCGCCCCGACGGCCCACCGCCCCGGCGCCCTCCGGCTCCCGCGCCAGCGCGCCGCCGAGGTGGCGCAGCCCCGCCACGCACATCAGCGGCGCCTCTGGCCCGGCCCGCCGCACCAACTCCTCCACCGCGCCCTCCCCGAGCGACTCCAGCAGCAGGTTCTGCGACCGGTACCCGTGCGGGACCTCGGGCTCGTCGAAGATCGCACCGGACTCGCTGAAGTCCAGCTCGCGCAGCGTGGAGCGCACCGGATCCCCCGCCAGGGCGACCAGCTCCCGCGCCAGCCGGCGCCCCTGCCCGACCGGTCCCGCATGGCAGATCTGGACCTGGGCGACGTGGCGGCCGCGCAGCCGCTCCGGCACCCCCGCCGCATCGGGCAGCATCAGCAGCGTCACCGCCGACGTCGTCGCCTCGGGCACCGCCCCCGTCCACCGAGCCCAGGCGGCCACCGCATCGGGGCGCTCGGCCAGATCGAAGTACAGTCCGCCGCCGAAGACCCGCCCGACCGGAACCAGGTCGATCTCCAGCGCGGTGACCACGCCGAAGCTCCCCCCGCCGCCGCGCAGCGCCCAGAACAGCTCCTGCTCGCGGCCCGCGTCGGCCGTGCGCAGCCGCCCGTCGGCGGTGACCGCCTCCACCCGCCGCACCCGGTCGGCGGCGAACCCGTAGCGGCGGGCCAGCAGCCCCACACCGCCGCCCAGGGTGTAGGAGACCGCGCCGACCCCCGGCATGCTCCCCGACAGCGGCGCCAACCCGTGGGGCGCCGCCGCCTCCACCACCTGCCGCCAGGTCGCGCCCGCCCCGACACGGGCGGTGGCCGCGCCCGCGTCCACCTCGACTCCGTCCATGCCGCGGGTGCCCACCAGCACACCGCCCTCCAGCGCCGCCGCCCGCCCGTGCCCGGTGGCCTGCACAGCCACCGGCACGCCGGCCTCCCCGGCCGCGCGCACCGCCGCCTGCACATCGGCGGCGCCGGCGGCCTCCACCACCGCCCGCGGCCGGTGCGGCTCCAACAGCTGGTAGCCGGTGCACGCCCGGTCGTATCCGCCGGATCCGGGCCGGTGCACCGGCCCGGCGGCGCGCTCCTCCAAGCGCTTCAGGTCCGTCTTCCGTGTGCTGTGCGTCGAATCCGTCATGGCCCCCACGCTTCCAGCCCTTGCGGCCACAACCTGTCCGCAAGGCGTGCGATCCTGACCGGCGTGCAGCCCACTACCGAGCCCTCCTCGCCCCGCCGCGCCATGCCGGGCCGCCTGCTGCGTCTGCTGTCGCTGCTGCAGAGCCGCCGCCAGTGGCAGGGCCCCGAACTGGCCGACCGGCTGGGCGTCAGCCGCCGCACACTGCGCCGCGACGTCGAGCGGCTGCGGGAACTGGACTACGCCGTGCAGGCCACCACCGGCACAGCGGGCGGCTACCGGCTCGCCGCCGGCGGACGGGCCACACCCGCACTGCTGCTCGACGACGACGAGGCGCTGGCCGCGGCCGTCGCCCTGGCCACCGCGGCCGGCGGCGCACCCGGCATCGCCGAGGGCGCCGCCCGCGCCCTGACCAAACTGGAGGCACTGCTGCCCGCCCGCCTGCGCCCGCACCTGAACGCCCTGGGCCGCGCCGCCGCCGCGCTCCCCCACCGCGCCGCCGTGGACATCGGCCCCGCCCGGCTGGCGCTGCTGGCCGGCTGCTGCCGCGACGGAGAACTGCTCGCCTTCGACTACCGCGACCGCCGCGGCACCGCCGCCCGCCGCCGCGTCGAGCCCCACCACGTGGTCACCGCCCAGGGCCGGTGGTACCTCATCGCCTACGACCCCGACCGCGCCGACTGGCGCACCTTCCGCGCCGACCGCATCACCGACCCGCTGCCCACCCGACGGCGCTTCACCCCGCGCCCGCGCCCGCTCCCCGCCCCCGGACCCGCGGAGTTCCTGGCCCGCTCGATGGCCGAAGCCGACCACCCCCACACCGCCCGGCTGCGCGTCGACCTGCCCGCAGACCAGGTGCGCACCCGCCTGTTCCACACCGTTCCCGGCACCGTCGCCCCCGACGGCGACCACCGGAGCCGCGTGCGGCTGGCCGCGCACGCCCCCGAGCTCGTCGTGCACTACGTTGCGGCGATCACCGCCCTGGGTGCCCCCGTCGACATCGACGCCTCCCCCGAGGTGGCCGAGCGCCTGCGCACCCTCGGGCGGCGCCTGGCCCGGTGATCGGCGAGGCGGCCGCTTGACCTCACGCCCGGTGCAGGCCCCACAGTGGCCGTGTGGCACCACCGGGTACCACGAGGCTCAGGAGCAGCAGGAGGAAACCATGGCCCGCGCCGTCCGCTACGCCCGCTACGGCGGCCCCGACGTCCTCACCCTCGACGAGGTCGCCGACCCCGAACCGGGCCCCGGGCAGGTGCGGGTGCGGGTCCGCGCCGCCGGAGTCAACCCCATCGACTGGAAGATCCGCAGCGGCGCCTTCTCCGCCGACCCCGACCAGCCCCCGCAGCGCCCCCAGGGCACCGGTCTGGACCTGGCCGGCACCGTCGAGGCCGCCGGACCCGGCGTCACCGCCTGGAGCCCGGGGCAGCACGTGTTCGGCCAGGCCCGCGGCGGCGCCGCCGCCACCCGCGCCCTGGCACCCGCCGACGCGCTCGCGGCCAAGCCCGACTGGCTGTCGTTCGAGCTGGCCGCCGGGCTTCCGGCGCCCGCCGAAGCCGCCTACCGCACTCTGGGCCTGGTGGGCATCGGCCCCGACGACGGCCCCGGCTCGACCGTGCTCGTCCACGCCGTCGCCGGCGGCGTGGGCCTGATCGCCGCGCAGCTGGCGCGGGCCCGCGGCGCGGCGGTCCTGGGCACCGCCAGCACGCGCCACCACGCCTTCCTGCGCGAGCTGGGCGTCGAGCCCGTCACCTACGGCACCGGGCTGGAGGAACGGCTGCGCGCGGCGGCCCCGAACGGCGTCGACGCGGTCGTGGACGCCTCAGGGCGCGGCGTGCTCGCCGTCTCGGTGGAGCTGGCCGGATCCGCCGACCGGGTGGTCACGATCGCCGATCCCGCGGCGGCCGAGCACGGCGTGCGCTTCTCCGGCGGCGGCCACGACAGCGCACCGCTGGACGAGGTCTTCGCCGAGGTGCTGCCGCTGATCGAGCAGGGGCGGCTGCACCTGCCCGTCGAGCACACCTTCCCGCTGGAGGAGACCGCCCGGGCCCAGCGGCTCAGCGAAGAGGGCCACCTGCGCGGCAAGATCGTGATCACCGTCGGCGACTAGGGTCGGCGTCGTGAACGAGGTCGCGCAGCCGGATCCGGATCGCGGCCCGCTCGTCAGTGGCGCAACCCCGTCGATCTTGTAGCTATCGTGAAGGAAAACGATTTCCGTTTGCGATAGCTACAAGATCATCGGGGTTCGGCCCCTGTCTCAGGAATCGATGTCGGTGATCCGCCAGCGCTGCTTCTCGCCGGAGTCGGGCGCCCACACCGACACGGGGAGCCGTCCTCGCCGGCCCGCCCCCGCGGCGTGGCGGCTGTGCGTGCGCGCCCGCACGGACCCGGTGAGCGGTACCCGGCCGATGCCGTGTGCCGGATGGTCTCCAGCGTCTACTGAGCCCCTCACCCGCACCGGGGCCTCAGCCGTTCAGGGCGGCCAGCACCTGCCTGCGCATGGCGGCGCTGCCGGTGTGGCCCGCGTCGTCGACCACCACCAGGCGCGCATCGGGCCAGGCGCGCCGCAGCTGCCAGGCGTTCTCCAGCGGCGAGCCCAGGTCCAGGCGGCCGTGGACCAGCACTCCGGGGATGCCGGCCAGCCGTGGGGCGCCCTCCAGCAGGGCGTCCTCCTCCAGCCAGGCGGCGTTGGCGAAGTAGCGGGTGCAGATCCGCACGAACGCCGCCCGGTCGCGGTCGGGCCGGCCGCTGTAGGCGCGGGGATCGCCCCGCTCCTCGTGGGCGACCACCGCGTCCTCCCAACCGGTCCACGCGCGCACGGCCGCCTCGCGCACCGCCGCGTCCGGGTCTTCCATCCGCGCGGCGTAGGCGGCCACCACGCCGCGGTCCCCGGCCGCCTCGGGCACGGCGCCGCGGAAGCGCTCCCAGGCCTCGGGCAGAAACCGGCGCACGCCGCCGAACAGCCACTCGATCTCGCGGCGGCGGGTCATGGTCACCCCGCACAGCACCAGCCGGCGCACGGCTCGGGGATGGGCCTGGGCATAGGCCAGCGCCAGCGTCGACCCCCAGGAGGCGCCGTAGACCAGCCACCGGTCGATGCCCAGGTGGGCGCGCAGGCGCTCGATGTCGGCGACGAGGCGGCCGGTGGTGTTGGCGCTCAGGTCGGTGCAGGGATCGGCGGCATGGGGGCGGCTGCGCCCGCAGTTGCGCTGATCGAACAGCACGACGCGGTGGCGCCGGGGGTCGAACATGCGGCGCTGGCGGGGCGTGCACCCCGAACCGGGGCCGCCGTGCAGCACCAGCGCGGGCGCGGCGCCGGCGTCGCCGCAGGCCTCCCAGTAGAGAAGGTTGCCCTCGCCCACATCCAGCATCCCGTGCGCGCGGGGTTCGGCGGCCGGATACACGACCGCCCATCCTAGCCCGCCGGCCCGGCGGCGCCCGCGGGGGCGCGGCCGGGCCGGGCCGGCTCAGGACTCCTTGGGAATCACGATCCACAGTGCCAGGTAGAGCACCACCTGGGGGCCGGGCAGCAAACACGAGATCACGAACAGCAGCCGCACCAGGAACGGCGACATGCCGAACCGGCGCGCCAGACCTCCGCAGACCCCGGCGATGACATTGTTGCGGGTCCGCACCAGGCCGTAGGAAGCCATCGCTGGACCCCTCCTCTCTCTGTCGGGTCCCCCGATCCCCGGTCCCGGGCCGCGGCCGCCGCGGCGGGAAGCGGCCCGGGCGGGGCATGCACACGCCTCCCCTACCCCGAAGGCGCCCCCGGGCCACCCCGGCCCCGGGTGCCCGATGCCACAGGGCGGGTTTGCACCCCGCCTGTGCGGTCAGCGGTCGCCGCAGACGCGCATGCCCCGGGCCGTCCGCAAGACCCGGCCCGGCACGTCCAGGGACCGCAGCAGCGAAGGGGCACCGCCATGTCCGATCCCTCCCGTGACCGAGCACCCGCGGGCGACCAGAAGGACGCCCAGCTCGACGGGGTCCGCGACCACTCCGACAATGCGCTGACCACCGACACCGGGGTCGCCGTCGACGACACCGACAACTCCCTCAGCGCCGGGGAGCGCGGCCCCACGCTGATGGAGGACTTCCACTTCCGCGAGAAGATCACCCACTTCGACCACGAGCGCATCCCCGAGCGGGTCGTGCACGCCCGCGGAGCCGGCGCCTACGGCCACTTCCAGGTCTACGAGTCGATGGCGCGCCACACCCGCGCCGACTTCCTGACCGACCCCGGCCTGCGCACACCGGTGTTCGTGCGCTTCTCCACCGTGGCCGGCTCGCGCGGATCGGCCGACACCGTGCGCGACGTCCGCGGGTTCGCCACCAAGTTCTACACCCGCGAGGGCAACTACGACCTGGTCGGCAACAACATGCCGGTGTTCTTCATCCAGGACGGGATCAAGTTCCCCGACTTCGTGCACGCCGTCAAGCCCGAGCCCCACAACGAGATCCCCCAGGCTCAGTCGGCCCACGACACCCTGTGGGACTTCGTCGGACTGCAGCCCGAGACGCTGCACATGATGATGTGGCTGATGAGCGACCGCGCCCTCCCGCGCAGCTACCGCATGATGCAGGGCTTCGGGGTGCACACCTTCCGCCTGGTCAACGAGCGCGGCGAGGGCACCTTCGTCAAGTTCCACTGGAAGCCGCTACTGGGCACGCACTCCCTGGTCTGGGACGAGACCCAGAAGATCGGCGGCAAGGACCCCGACTTCAACCGGCGCGACCTGTGGGAGGCCATCGCCTCCGGCCAGTACCCCGAGTACGAGCTGGGGATGCAGCTGGTGCCGGAGTCGCGGGAGCACGCCTTCGACTTCGACCTGCTCGACCCCACCAAGATCATTCCCGAGGAGCTTGTTCCGGTCACACCGGTCGGCAAGATGGTGCTCAACCGCAACCCGGACAACTTCTTCGCCGAAACCGAGCAGATCGCCTTCCACACGGCCAACGTGGTGCCCGGCATCGACTTCACCAACGACCCGCTGCTGCAGGCCCGCAACTTCTCCTACCTCGACACCCAGCTGATCCGGCTGGGCGGGCCCAACTTCCAGCAGCTGCCGGTCAACCGGCCCGTGGCCGAGGTCAGCAACAACCAGCGCGACGGGTTCAGCCAGCACACCCTCCACCGCGGCCGCACCAGCTACTACCCGAACTCGCTGGGAGGCGGCTGCCCCTACCTGGGTGAGGCGCCCTACACCCACTACCAGGAGCGCGTGGACGGCGACAAGATCCGCAAGCGCAGCGAGAGCTTCGCCGACCACTACAGCCAGGCGACGCTGTTCCTCAACAGCCTCGCCGGCTGGGAGCGCGACCACCTCACCTCGGCCTTCCGATTCGAGCTGGGCAAGTGCGAGACCACGGCGGTGCGCGAGCGCGTGGTCGCCCACCTCAACCGCATCGACCACACCCTGGCCCGCGCGGTCGCCGTCGGCGTGGGCGTCGACCCGCCCGAGGCCGAGGCGGTCGCCAACCACGGCCGCTCCTCGCCGGCGCTCAGCCAGGCCGACGCGCCCACCGACACCGTCTACTCGCGCCGGATCGCGGTCCTGGCCGAGGAGGGCGCCGACGCCGCGGCGGTGACCCGCTTCCGCGAGGCCATGGCCGAGCGCGGCGCGGCGGTGGAGGTGCTGGCGCCCGACGACGGCAGCGTCGCCGGCGCCGACGGCGCCCTCCTCGCCGTGGACCGGGCCATGCACACCATGTCCTCGGTCCTCTACGACGCGGTGGTGGTGGTCGGCGGCGCCCGGTGCGCGGCCGCCCTCGCCGAGGACGGGCTGGCGCTGCACTACGTCGCCGAGGCCTTCAAGCACGCCAAGCCGGTTGCGGGCCTGCACGAGGGTGTGGGCGTGCTGGAGGCCGCGCCGCTGCCGCGGCTGCGCCTGGCCGCCGACGGCGACGCCGCGGCGGTGGTCGACCAGGGGGTCGTCACCCATCGCGGCGGCGACCCCGAGGAGTTCTACAGCGCCTTCGCCGCGGTTCTGGCCGGACATCGGGTCTGGGACCGCGACACCGCCCGCGTGCCGGCCTGAGGTTGCGCGTGCGCGCCGCTCGCCGAGCACATGCGGGCGGCCGGACGGTCAGCCGGCGTCGCCGGGGCCGAAGCGCTCGCCCATCGCCTCGGGGTCCAAGGCCGCCTCGTTGAGCTCGTTGAGGCTGTACCAGTTGCCGAACGGGTCGCGGAAGACGGCCTCGACGCCGTAGGGCACCTCGCGCGGCTCCTGCAGGAACTCCACGCCCCGCGCGCGGTAGGCGGCGTAGGTGGCGCGGCAGTCGTCGGTGGTCCAGGCCCCCGCGCTCAGCGCGCCCGCGGCCACCAGCTCGCGGATCGTGCGGGCGGTCTGCTCGTCCTGCATCGGGGGCCCGGGCACGTGCAGGCTCAGCTGGAAGCCGGGATCGGCCGGCGGGCCCACCGTCAGCCACCGCATCCCGTCGTCCATCCTCAGGTCGAAGCGCTGCTCGAACCCGAGCTTGTCCAGGAAGAAGCGCTTGGCCTCGTCGTAGTCGAACACGAACACGCTCGCCACACCCAGTCTGGTGATCACGGCCCGCTCCCATCTGTGCGCCGGATGTCTGCTGCCTCGGCTCGACGCTAGCCTGCGCCGGCCGCACCGGCCCGCTCTTCGCCCACCGTGTCGGCGCGGTCCGGCGCCCGGGCGCGGCGGTGTGAGCGGCTCAGCACCGTCGATCTTGTAGCCATCGTAAAGGAAAGCGTTTTCCAGTGACGATGGCTACAAGATCAACGGGGTTCGGCCGCCGCGGCCGCCAGCTCGAACCAGACCGTGTGGCCGCGCGGGTCGGGCGGGGCGGTGGCACCGCACTCGCCCTCGCACAGCGCGGCGACGAAGCCCAGGCCGCGGCCGTTCTCGGCGGCGCCGTCGCCCATCAGCGAGGCGTCGATGCGCGGGCGGGTGGGCCGTCCCGGCCGGGGCCCCAGGTCGGCGACCTCCACGCGCACCCGGCGGCCGTCCTGCCACAGCCGGGCGGTGAACGTGCCGCCGGGCAGCCCGGAGCGGGAGTGGCGCACCGCGTTGGTGGCGAGCTCGCTGGCGCAGACCAGCAGGTCGTCGACGACGTCGGCGGGGTAGTCGAAGGCGCCGCGGCGCAGGCACCGGGCGACCCAGTCGCGCAGCGCGCCCACGCTGGCGGACTGCCCGGCGAAGGCGAGGGCGTAGCCGGGTTCGGGGGCCTCCGGCGGAGCGGTGCAGGAGGGGGGCGGGGAGGCGGCTTTCGGGACTGCGGTCATGTGGTGCACGGTTGAAGCTCCCCCCGGATTCGCCGATGCGGGGGCCGCGGCGCGCGCTCTCGGGTCCGCACCGGCCCGCCCCCGTGAACCCGTTGTGCGCTGGCCGTTTCCTCCCCGCCGGCCCGCGCCGGGCTCGCCATCCAATATCACCCAGCCCCTGCGGGCGTGCAAGCGGTATGGCCCAACTCGCCCCTGCGATCGTGCCCTGCCGGTTCCGCGCGCTCCGCTGGGCGGCTAGGCTCGAACCTCAACCAGAGTTGAAGTCGCGGGAAAGGAGCCGGCGATGGCGGTCGGGCCGTCGTGGAAGGCCAAGGAGCTGACGGTGGGCCAGCTCGCCCAGCGCAGCGGGGTGGCGGTCTCGGCGCTGCACTTCTACGAGCGCAAGGGGCTGATCACCAGCCGCCGCACCGCCGGCAACCAGCGCCGCTACCGCCGCGACACGCTGCGGCGGGTGGCCTTCGTCCGCGTCGCCCAGCGGGTCGGCATTCCACTGGCCGACATCGCCGAGGCCCTGGACACCCTGCCCGAGGCGCGCACCCCCACCCGCGAGGACTGGGCCCGGCTCTCCCAGCTGTGGCGCGACCGGCTGCAGGAGCGCATCAACCAGCTGGAGCGGCTGCGCGACGACCTGACCGACTGCATCGGCTGCGGCTGCCTGTCGCTGGAGCGCTGCGTGCTGTCCAACCCCCACGACCGGCTCGCCGCGCAGGGGCCGGGCCCGCGCCGGCTGCTGACCCCGGGCGCGCTGGAGGGCACCCAGCCCTCGGCCGCCGAGCAGGAGTGCCCCTGAGCGCCGGGCCGGCGGCGCTCCCGCCGCGGCGGCTCCGCTCTCAGCCGCGCCCGAGCAGCGGCTCCAGTTCCCCGGCCCCGCGGATGCGGCGCAGCGCCGCCGGGCCGGGGCCCGGAGGCGGGGTGAACACCCGCACCATCACGCCCTCGCCGTCGAGCCCGGCGCCCACCCAAGCGTGGGCGCTGGTCAGCACGGTGAAGGCGTGGTCGCGCCCGTCCAGGGCGACAACGGCGGCCGACCAGGCGGCGTCCTCGCCCAGCGCGAAGGAGGCGGCGCCGGCGGGGTCGCGGGAGCGCCGCTCCATCAGCTCGCGCTCGGCGCAGAAGGCCCGCAGGCGCTGATCGGCGTCGCCGCCGCCGAACCGGCGGCTGGCGATCTCCAGGTCGGGTCCGGTGTCGGGGCCCTCGGGGGTGGAACCGAAGTCGATCACCGCCTTGAGCAGACCGGGGCCGTCGGGGTCGAGCGTGGTGGAGCTGACGCGGCCGCGCCGGCTCTCGCCGACGGGGGCGTAGAGCGCCAACCCCGCCAGGATCGTCTCGAGGGTGAGGTCCTGGTGCACGTGGCGGCCTTCCGGGTTGCGTGCGCTGGCTGGGCCCGATTGTAGACGCCCCGCCCGGGGGCGGCGCGCGCTCGGCGGCACGCGGGACGGGCCGGTGGAAGGGGCGGGTGGGAGCCGCGTGCGCCGCGTGGGCGGGCTGCGCCCGTTCCGGACCGCGGGGACGGGCGGCCCGGCGCGACACAACCCTTCCAATGACCATTGTCATGGTCTAGGCTCGGGCTCCATCCGACGGACCCGCCCGCACGGCCCGCACGGCCCGCAAGGAGCAGCCGACCATGCCCACGCCCGCCCCCGCCCCCCGGCAGCACCTGTCCGTGCACTCGGCCGACGGCACCCGCCTGCACGCCGAGATCCACGGCCCGCCGCAAGCGCCTCCCGTCGTGCTGGCCCACGGCTGGGCCTGCTCGATTCGCCTGTGGCACCCCCTCATCGCCGAACTGGGCGACCGGCTGCGCCTGGTCTGCTACGACCAGCGCGGCCACGGCCGCAGCCAGGTGCCGCGCCCCGGCGGCTACAGCACATCGGCCCTGGCCGACGACCTGCTGGCCGTCACCGAGGCCGCCCTGGAGCCCGGTGAGCGCGCAGTGGTCGCCGGCCACAGCATGGGCGCCATGACCGTGATGGCCGCGGCCGAGCGGCCCCGCTTCGCCGCCCGCGCCGCCGCCGCGCTGCTGGCCAGCACCGGCCCCAGCGACCTGCCCCGCTCCTCGCGGGTCTTCCCCGGAGCGGCCCGCTTCCCCCGGGCCGGGAGGCTGGCCCACCGCGCCATGCTCACCGCGCCGCTGCCCCTGGGCCCGCGCACCCGCCTGAGCCGGGCCGCCCTGCGCTACGCCACGATGGCCGCCGACGCACCGCCCGACATGGTCGAGGTGTGCGCCGAGATGGTCCACGCCGTCGCGCCGGCGCCCCGCGCCCGCTGGGGCCGGGTCCTGGCCGGCATCGACCTCGACCGCGGGCTGGCCCGGCTGGAGGCGCCCACGCAGATCGTGGCCGGCACCGCCGACCGGCTCACCCCCCTCGGGCACGCGCGCCGCATGGCCCGCCTGCTGCCCGACTGCCGCGGCCTGCTCGAACTCGACGGCATCGGCCACATGACCCCGCTGGAGGCGCCCGCGCCCCTGGCGCGGGGCCTGGTCGCACTCGCCGACACCCACCTCGCCCCCCGGCCCCGCCAGGAGAGCGCATGAGCACGCGCCGCCACCCCCGCCTGCGGGGCAGGGTCGCCGTGGTCACCGGCGCGGCCCGCGGCCTGGGCCGCCTGCTGGCGCTGCGCCTGGCCCGCGAGGGAGCCACCCCGGTGCTGGTCGGGCTCGAACCCGGGGAGCTCGAGGCGGTCGCCGCCGAGTGCGGGCCCGCGGCCGCCGCGTACGAGGCCGACGTCACCGACGCCCCGGCGCTGGCCGCGGCCGCTGAGCAGGCCGAGCAGCGCTTCGGGCGCATCGACGTGGTCGTAGCCAACGCCGGCATCGCCGCCGGCGGCCCCTTCACCGACACCCCCGCCGCCGCCTTCGACCGCGTCGTGGAGGTCAACCTGCTGGGCAGCATCGCCACCGCCCGCGCGTTCCTGCCCGCCCTCCAGCGCAGCCGCGGCTACCTGCTGCAGGTCGCCTCGCTGGCGGCGCTCACACCGGCCCCGCTGATGGGCGCCTACTGCGCCGCCAAGTCCGGCGTGGAGGCCTTCGCCCACTGCCTGGCACCCGAGCAGGCCTGCCACGGCGTGGGCGTGGGCGTGGCCTACCTCAGCTGGACCGACACCGACATGGTGCGCGGTGCCGACAGCGACGCCGCCCTGCGCGCGATGCGCGCGCGCCTGCCCTGGCCGATGAACCGCACCTACGCGCCCGAGCCGGCCGTCGAGCGGCTGGTGGAGGGCATCGCCCGCCGCCGCGCCCACGTCTACGGCCAGCCCTGGCTGCGCGCCGCGCAGGGGGTGCGCGGCGTCCTGCCGGGGGTGATCGGCGCCTTCGCCCCGCACGAGCTCGCGCGGCTGGGCGAGGAGTTGGCGGCCACCCGCCGCACGCGGGCCGCGGCGGTGGGCGCCGGGGGCGCCGCCGACGTGCGCGCCCGCGCCGCACGCCGCACCGGCTGAGCCGGCTGCGGCGCCCGCGGGCCGGGCGTGCCGCAGCCGGGGCCGGGGTGTCAGTGCGTCCAGGGCGGGCTGATCCAGGCGCCCTCGGCGGTCACCGCGCGCAGCCCGGTGCTCGTACTCACCCAGGCAGCGCCGGTCCCGGGCCCCGGGTTGGCCACGTTCAGGAGGCTGCCCGCGCCCACCACGGCCGCGTCGCCGGGCTCCAGGCGCCAGGTGTCGCCGTCCACACGCAGCTCCAGGACGCCCTCCAACCCGAGGAAGACCTCCTCGCGGGTGATGGCGTGCTCAGCGCCGGCGGCGCCCGCGGGCACCTCCAGGCGCCAGGCGCACAGCTCGCCCGAGCCCTGGGAAGGGGCGGCGTAGGAGACGAAGGCGACGCCGTGCATGCGGTGGGTGCGCGCCTGGGAACGGGTGATCAGGGGCATGAGCGCTCTCCAATAAGACAAGTGGCTTGACTAGATACGAACTATAGTCAGGCAGCCTGTCCACTGTGTCAAGATGGGGCCATGGCCGACACCGACCACCTCGCCCTGACCGCCCTGCTGCTCTCAGCCTCCACCGCACTGACCGAGGCCATCGACGCCGGCGTGCACGAGGCCGGATTCACCGACCTGCGCCCCGCCCACGGGTTCGCCTTCACCCGCCTGGCCCCCCACGGCGCCACCACCGCCCAGCTCGCCGCCCACCTGGGCATGACCAAACAGGCCGCCGCCCAGCTCGTCGACGAACTCCACCGCAACGGCTACGTCACCCGCCGCCCCCACCCCGACGACGCCCGCGCCCGCCTCGTCGAGCTCACCGACCGCGGCCGCGCCGCCACCCGCGCCGCCGAGGCCGCCGCCGCCCGCGCCGCGGCCGCCTGGCAGGAGCGCATCGGCCCCGACCGCATGGCCCGCCTCCGCGCCGACCTGGCGGCCCTCGCCGCACCCGGGCGCATCCGCCCCGCCTGGTAGAGGCCGCACCCCGCTTCAGTCGCGGCGGCGCACCGGATGGTCCTCGGGCACCTCCACCACGCACACACCCAGCCTGTCGGGGTCCTCCAACCACATCTCCACCAGCCCCCACGGCTCGCGCCGGGGCTCGCGCACGATCGCCGCGCCCCGCGCCGCCAACTCCTCGCGCGCCCGCGCCACGTCGGGCACCTGCAGCCACAGCTGCACCGCCCCCGGCTCAGGCGCCCGCTCACTGCGCCCCGACAGCTCCAAGAACCCCCCGCCCAGGAAGAACACGGTCCCGTACTCGCCGCCGCCCGTGGCGAACTCCCGGTAGATCGCCAACCCCACCACGTCGCGGTAGAAGGCGCGGCTGCGCTCCAAGTCGGTGGGGTGGATCAGGACGCGGCTGCTGACGACGTCGACCATGGGCCGAACCTACCCGCCGGCCCCCGCGCCATCACCGAACGACGATGTCGGCGCCCGCCACCCGCCCGCGGACGACCTCCACACCCTCCACCCGCCCCCGGTCGGCGCCGCAGCGCGCCGCGATCGTGTACGTGGCCTCCGGCAGCGCCCAGAAGTAACGGCCCTCGGCGTCGCTGATCACCGCCCGGTCGGGCACCGGCGGCGCCCACGCCGACGCGGCCCGCGCCTCCAGCAGGCAGTGCCCTCCCGGCTCCCCCCGCACCCCCACCACCCGGCCGCGCACACCCGTCCCCCGGTCGGACCGCGCCTGCTCCGGCGGCCCGGGCCGCGCGTCGCCTCCGGCCGGGCCCGAGGGCAGCGCCCTGAGCCCGCACCCGCACAGCGCCACCGCCACCGCCACCACGACCGGCCCCGCCACCGCACCTGCGCGCATCGACGGCCCCCTCACCCGGTATCGCGCACCGCCCCGCCCCGCATCCGACACAGGCCCCCCGGCCGCCGGACACGGCGCTACGGGCATACCTGCCCAGGCCAGCGCCGAATACCACATCCCGCCGGCGGCCGCGCCGACCCCCGCCGCACCCCGCACGCCCGCCGAAAAGGGCCAATCCCGGCGGATTGGCCCCCTCGCGACCCGCCGCAGACCCCCGTTCACCGGCCACCGGCCCCCGCCCCGCCGCCCCGCACCCCCGGCCGCGCCCGCCGCGCTAGCCTGGCCCCCGTGAGAGAGCTCGACAGCACCACCCACGCCCTGGCCGAGCTCCTATGGGACTTCCACACCCACCCCGCCGCCGACGCCGGCACCGGCAACGACCTGGTACTCGTCCTGGGCAGCCACGACCTGCGCGTCGCCGACCACGCCGCCCGCCTCTGGCACGCCGGCGCCGCGCCCCTGCTGGTCTTCAGCGGCGACCGCGGCCGGCGCACCGGCGGCGACGACCACGGCCCGCGCTGGCCCGAGTCCGAAGCCGCCACCTTCGCCCGCGCCGCACGCGCGAGCGCACCCATCCCCCGCGACGCCGTCCTGCTGGAAACGCGCGCCACCAACACCGCCGAGAACTTCCACCTGGCCCGCGACCTCGCCGCCACCGCAGGAACCCGCCCCCGCCGCGCCGTCGCCACCGCCAAGCCCTACATGGCCCGCCGCGCCCTGGCCACCGCCGCCGTGCACTGGCCCGGCCCCCACTGGACCTTCAGCTGCTTCGGCGGCGGCTACCGCGCCTACACCACACCCGAGCACAGCCCCGCCGAACTCATCGACTTCCTCGTCGGCGACCTGCAGCGGCTCGCGGTCTACGCCCAGCGCGGCTGGAGCGCACCCGTGGACATCCCCGACCGGGTGTGGCAGGCGGGCGAGCGCCTGTGCGCGCGGGGCTTCACCGGCCACCTCGTCCCCGGCGAGAGCCTGCGCCCCGCACAGCACGGGCCCGGCAGCGGCACCTGACGCGCGGCCGCCGCCGACCCGGCGCCCGACCGCCTAGGACTCCGCGCCGCCCGCCGCCAAGCGCTCGGCGTTGTCCCGGCGCCGCTCCAGCACCTCGGCGCGCATGTCCTCCATCCGCCGCAGCACCTTGCGCCGCGTGCGCTTGGCCAACCGGTCGATGTACAACCGCCCCAGCGTGTGGTCGGTCTCGTGCTGCAAACACCGCGCGAAGTACCCGCTGCCGGCGATCTCCACCGGCCGCCCGTCGCGGTCGAACCCGCGCACCAGCGCGTACTCGGGCCGGGCCAGCTCCGCATGGGGACCCGGCACCGACAGGCACCCCTCGTCCTCCAGCGCCAGCACCTCGCCGTCGCCCTCGCGCTCGGCCGCCACCGGGTTGCACACGTGCCCCACATGGCGCACCCCGTCGTCGTCCGGGCAGTCGTAGACGAACACCCGCAGGTCCACCCCGACCTGGTTCGCCGCCAACCCCACACCCTCGGCCGCATACATCGACGCGAACATGTCGTCGATCAGCGCCGCCAGCCCGGGCGTGGCGAACTCCTCGCCGCCGACCCACCGGCACGGCCGGTGCAGCACCTCGGCCCCCACCTCGGTGATCTCGCGCACCCGGCCCCGCAGCACCTCCGGCGCCGGCTCCGGATAGGACTCCACGGGCGCGCCCTGCAGGCGCACCCGCGCCCGGGCGCCGTCGCGCTGCGTAGCCGAGGACTCAGACATCGCTGGACTCGCTCTTTCCTGCTCGGGCGGACACACACCCCGCCCACCGGCGGGGCAACGCACGCAAAATAGCACAAAGTCGCAGGTCAGGCCGACCGCGTGACCGCAGCGCCACCCCCCACCCCCAACGCCGCAGCTCAGCGGGCCCGCCTCACCGCCACCACCCGCCGCCCCCGCCCAGACACCGCACCAGATAGTCGCGCAGCGACACCGCCACCAGCCGCCGCCGATCCGTCTCGTGGTCCCACACCACGACCGCCGGCCCGTAGTCGGTGTGCACCCAGGCGAACTGCGGCCCCACGTCGCTGTCACCGAAGAACACCAGATCGTGGAACGGCGCATACAACTCCACGTAGTCCGGCTCGGCCCGCATCGCCAGGTTGTCCTCCACCACCCGCTGCACCGGCCACACCACCGCGTCGCCGTACTCGTTGCACACCCCGTCGCACTCGGCGAAGAACGACGCCAGCTCGAACGGCACCGGCAGCCCCAACTCCTTCTCGATCAGGGCGACGGTCGCCGCGTCCGCCGGCGCGGCCGGCTCGGCCATGGGGTACAGCTCCACGATCAGTTCACGCCACACACCCAGAATCATCACAGGTTGCGGCATTGCACGGGAAACCGGAGCCCGCGAGTCCCCCGATTCGTCCCCCGATCCCGCCCGCCGGAATACCACCGCACCCCACCGCCGTTACACACACTGCGGGAGCCGGTGCGGTAGAAAGTGTCCCCCGGGCTCCATACAACGCCTTCGCGGAATACCGCGTCCGCTCGGCGCCCTGCGCGCCGCACGCGGGCGGACACCGGAGCCGCGTTGTGCCCCGCGCCGTGAGGCGACCGCCGCACCGGCTCCCGCGCACCAACACACCGGCGCCTCCGCGCCCGCCCACCGGCGGGCGCGGGGGCGCTTCGCATGCCCGGCCCCGCCCCCTGCCCCCGCGCATCGCCCACCCACCCCATCCGACCGCATCGCCCCGCATCGTCCCAGGTCGTCCCGAAAACGCCCGCCTTCGCAGGGTGCGTGCCCCACCACCCCACCACGCGGCTCAATAGACCTGACAAGGTCCGCGACCAGCCAGGAGAGCCCGTGACCACCACACCCGCCCTGCGCGCCCTCACCACCGCCGCCGCCGCACTCACCCTCGCCGCCACCCCCACCGCCGCCCACGCCCGACCCGACTACCCCGGCCACACCACCAGCCACTACATCACCGCCACCGGCACCCCCGACGACACCGACCACGCCCACGACATCGGCTGCGCCGCCGCATCCACCGGCCAGAACGGCCTACGCATCCTCTTCCTCGGCACCCAGGAACACCCCGACCGGCTCCGCCACCCCGGCACCACCGCCCAGACCACCACACCCCGCATCCCCATCGGCGACACCATCGACATCGCCGCCGCCTACTCCGCCGGATTCACCCGCTGCAACGACTCCGACACCACAACCCAGCTCGCCCTGGGCGTCAACAACAAGAACGACGGCCGCATCCCCGGCCGCCGCGCTGGCCGCCAATGGGCCCGCATCGTCGACACCGCCGCCGACCGCGCCGACACCGACCACCTCACCGTCACCGGCGCCATCGACGCCGAACCCTCCTGGTCCGGCCCCGCCTGGGCCCGCGCCTGGGCCGCCGCCTACACCGCCGCCACCGACCGGCGCCTCTACGCCGCCAACTCCGCCGGCGGCTGCCCCACCCCCGGACACACCTCCACCACCTGCAACAACGGCTGGACCCTCGCCGACATCCACTACCTCGCCACCGGCGCCGCCCCTACCGTCCACGCCCTGCCCCAGATCTACCGCACCGACGGCATCCAAGCCCGCCAATGGGCCAACGTCTCCGCCTGGGGCCTCCGCCACCACGACCAGCCCCTGCGCGCCGCCGGCGCTCTGTCCCAACACACCGCCTGCACCCAACGCGGCGGCTGCACCCGCACCCACAACACCCCCCGCCAATCCTGGACCCAGCTGCGCGACGCCCTCGACAACCACGCACCCGCCCCCACCCCGCGGCTGCCCTACGCCTCCGACATGCGCTGGCGCTGACACACACCCGCGCACCACCGACACCCGCACCCGCCGCACGCCACAATGGAAGGAGGCCCCACCCGCCACCGCACCGCCCCGAAGGACCCGCCATGGCCCGACCCCACTACCGGCCCCACACCCGACTCACCCTGCTGGTGTGGTCACCGCTGCTCACAGCACACGCCCTAGCCGGGGTCCTACTCCTCGCCCTCAGCCTGGTCGCCGCCGCACTCTCGGCCATCTGGGTCGGCGTGCCCCTCCTCGCCGCCCTCACCCGGCTGCTGCGCGGCCACGCCAACACCCACCGCCGCATCCTCGCCCACCTGCTCACCCAAGGCGCCGTGCCCGCCCCCGCCTACCGGCCCCTGCCCGACACCCGCCTGACCACCCAGATCACCACCCTGCTCCGCGACCCCGCCACCCGCCGCGACTACACCTGGCTCGCCGCCAACAGCACCGCCGGCCTCGCCCTCGCCGCCCTGCCCTCCGTCCTGCTCACCCACGCCGCCCTCGCCCTCGCCCACACCTACACCTGGCGCTACGACCCCAGCATCTACGCACTCCAACCCGTCACCACCCAAGCCGAAGCCTGGCCCTCCCTCATCACCGGCGCACTCCTGCTCACCCTCGCCTACCTCCTCACCCCCGCCGCCATCCACACCTACGCCCGCCTCAACCGCCGCCTCCTCGCCCCCACCGAACACGACCGCCTCACCGCCCGCGTCGCCCACCTCGCCACCAGCCGCGCCCACACCATCGACGCCCAGGCCTCCGAAGTCCGCCGCATCGAACGCGACCTCCACGACGGAGCCCAAGCCCGCCTCGTCGCCCTCGGCATGAGCCTGGGCCTGGCCGAAGAGATGCTCACCCACGACCCCCGCACCGCCCAGACCCTGCTCGCCGAAGCCCGCGAAACCACCCGCCAAGCCCTCACCGAACTCCGCGACCTCGTCCGCGGCATCCACCCGCCCGTCCTCGTCGAACGCGGACTCGACGGCGCCGTCCGCGCCCTCGCCCTCACCCACCACATCCCCATCACCGTCGACATCGACCTTCCCGGCCGACCCCCCGGCCCCGTCGAGTCCGCCGCCTACTTCGCCGTCGCCGAACTCCTCACCAACACCGCCAAACACGCCGCCGCCACCCGCGCCTGGATCCGCATCAACCACGGCCACGACCGCCTCGTCATCACCGTCGGCGACGACGGCAGCGGCGGCCTCCAACCCCAAGCCGGCACCGGCCTCACCGGCATCCGCCGCCGCCTCTCCGCATTCGATGGCACCATGAACACCACCAGCCCCGCCGGCGGACCCACCATCGTCACCATGGAACTGCCGTGCTCACTCGACCACGGCACCCCCGCACCCGCCCCGACCGCCGAACCCGACCTCCCCCACCCGCACCCGTAAGGACCCCGCCGTGCGCGTCGTCATCGCCGAAGACCTCGCCCTGCTCCGCGACGGACTCATCCGCCTGCTCGAAGCACACGACTGCACCGTCGTCGCCGCCGTCGACAACGGACCCGACCTGCACAAAGCCCTCACCCAACACCGCCCCGACGTCGCCGTCGTCGACGTGCGCCTGCCCCCCACCTTCACCGACGAAGGACTCCAAGCCGCCATCAGCGCCCGCCAGAGCCTGCCCGGCCTGCCCATCCTCGTGCTCTCCCAGCACGTCGAACAGCTCTACGCCCGCGAACTGCTCTCCGACGACCGCGGCGCCGTCGGCTACCTCCTCAAAGACCGCGTCTTCGACATCAGCCAGTTCCTCGACGCCATCAACCGCGTCGCCGCCGGCGGCACCGCCATGGACCCCGCCGTCATCTCCCAACTACTGGCCAAACACACCGACGCCAGCCCCCTCGCCCAACTCACCGCCCGCGAACGCGAAGTCCTCGCCGAAATGGCCGAAGGACGCTCCAACTCCGCCATCGCCGGCCGCCTCTTCATCACCGAAAAAGCCGTCAGCAAGCACATCAACAGCATCTTCACCAAACTCGACCTGCCGCCCTCCACCGACGACAGCCGCCGCGTCCGCGCCGTGCTCGCCTACCTCAACCAGTAGCCCCGCTCACTCGCCCCGCTGCGCCTCACGGCTGCGGTACAACCCCTCGATCTCCTCAGCGAACGCCCGCAGCACCGCGTCGCGCCGCAGACTCCCGTCACCCAGCACCAGCCCGCCCGACACCGTGAACTCCTCCGCCAGCACGTGAAAAGCCCGCACCGCCCACTCCACCGGCACCGCCTGGTTGGCCGCCACCACCGCCGACCGCACCTCCGCCCCCAGGTCCGCATCGGCCGCCAACTCCGCCCGCGTCATCGACAACGGCCGGTTGTTCACCAACCGCCAGTACTCCGCCTGGTCGGCCGCCAACGTCACCAGCGCACTCGCATACGGGCGCCCCCGCCAGACCACCATCGCCTGCGACACCAGCGGATGCGCACACGCCCGCTGCTCCCACAGCCCCACATGGTCCACCTCCCGGGCACCCCCGGCCGAGGCGGCCGGAGCAGCCGCGACCAACGCAGCCGCCTCACGCGCCCGCACCCGCTCATACGTCGCCTGCGCACGCAACCGCCGACCCACCACGACGAACCCCGCATCGTCCAGGTCACCGGCCACCCCCGAGGCCAACCACCCCTCCCACACCGCACTCCGCCCCGCCGGCTCATCACCCCAATAGCCCGCGAACAACTGCGGCCCCCGCACACACAACTCACCCTCACCCGAGGGCTGCACCGACACCCCCGACAGCGCACGCCCCGCCGTCCCCGCACGACGATGCTCCACCGACCCCGCCGCCGCGACCCCACCGACCTCGGGAACCCCCCACACCTGCACCAGCGGGACCCCCGCACCGTTGAAGAACCCGTCCAGCTCCTCCGACAGACCGCCCCCGCACACCACCAGCCGCACGCGACCGCCCAACGCCTCACGCACCCGGCCGTACACCCACTCGTACATCGCTCGCGACACCCGCCGCAGCGCACCCTTGCGCTGCGCCCGATCGAACTCCACCGCCAGATCCACCGCCACCTTGAACCGGTCCACCTGGTCCCAGCCGTTCGGCGGAGCCGACGACCGCACCGCCGCCATCACCCGCTCCACCAACCACGGCCGGCACACCAGCACCCGCGGCGCGAACTCCCGCATCTGCCGACGCATCCGCGGCCCCCGACCCACGAACCCCACCGGCGCACGCACCAGCGCACACGCCACCAGACCCGCAAGCGCCCCCGGCTCCCACAAGCCCAGCTCCATCAGCACCCGGCCCGGACCGCCATCACTCCGCCCCCGCACCTCACCCGCCGAAGCGAATCGCTCCACCAGCGACTCCGCCGCCGCCAGCACACCCCCGTGCGTCAACACCACACCCCGCACGCGCACCGCCGTGCTCATCGGATACACCAGAGCCGCCACATCCGACTCCGCCTGCTCCTCACGCCGGAACCGCACCGCCGTGGAATCCATGTACGCGCCCGGACGCGCGATCCCCTCCAGACCGCCCTCGTCCAACCGCCACACCCGCACCAGATCCGTCAGTTCGCGCCCCAGCGCCGCCACCACACCCGCATGCACGCCGTCCTCCAGCACCACCGCCGCCGGATCGCAGTCACGCAGCACATACGACAACCGCTCCCGCGACGCCTGCGGCGCCACACACACCACAACCGCCCGCACCACCCAGGCCGCCAACACCACCAGCGCGCACTCCACCCCCGGACGCGCCACCACCACGACCCGGTCGCCCGCACCCACACCGACCCCGATCAGGCCCTTGGACACCGCCGCCACCTGCGACGAGAACTCCCGGCTCGACAGCGCACTCCACGCCGCACCCTCACCGTCCACCCCCAGCAGGACCTCGTCGCGCCCGGGACCATCAGCCCAGTGATACGGCACATCGCCCAGACGGCGGAGCCGCACCCGCCCGACAGCACCATCCGACGACCCCGCCATCAACGACCACTCCTCACAGCCGGTGGGGGAACCGGCGAGACCACCCCGAGCGTGCGCGCCTCGTGCGAGCGTGCCCTACTGTGCACGCAACCCTCACCACACGGCAACCCGCCAATTCACCCGCCCTCCGCTACCCTGCCCGCCCACACGAAGAGGCCCCGGCCGACTACCGACCGAGGCCCCCCATCACCGCGTCATCCCACCTCAGGACGCAGGTCGCACCGCCCACCGCGCCGACACCGCGAACACCCCACCGGCCAGCAACCCCACCGACCCCATCACCACGGCCATACTCGCCAGACTCGCCTCACCCGAAGCCGTCCACCCCGCCAACGACGACAGCCCGCCGCCCAACGCGAACTGCAGCGACCCCATCAGCGCCGACGCCGTACCCGCCACCGCCGGCGACTGCGACGAGATCGCCAGCGTCGTCGCATTCGGCAGCACGAACCCCACACTGAACATCATCACGCAGAACACCGACGTCAACGCCACCAGCGCCCACGGGCCCGACACACCGCCCAGCGCCAGCGCACCCAGCACCCCCACCGCCAGCAGCGCACCGCACAACCCCGCTGCCAACCGCCGCGACGTATCCACCCGGCCGATCAGGAACCCGTTCACCTGCGTCCCGGCCATCAACCCCGCCGTGTTGATCCCGAACATCAGCGCGAACGCCTGCTGCGACGCCCCGAACTGGCTCTGCGACACGAACGAGAACGACGACACATAGGTGAACATCATCGCGAAAGCCAGCCCCAGCGTCAGCGCCGGACCCACGAACCGCACGTCGCGCACCAGCGACCACACCGTCCGCGCCAGCGACACCACCCGGAACGGGCGCCGCACCGACCCCGGCAGCGTCTCCGGCAGCGCGAAGAACACCACCACCAGACTCACCAGCGACACCGCACCGAGCAGCACGAAACTCACCTGCCACGGCCCGAACCGCAGCAACTGCGCACCCAGCACCGGCCCCAGCAGCGGAGCCAACCCCGTCACCAGCATCAGCCGCGAGAAGAACCGCGCCGCCTCGTCGCCCTCGAACACGTCGCGCACCACCGCACGCGCAATCACCGCACCCGAAGCCCCCGCCACACCCTGCACGAACCGCAGCGCCACCAGCGCCGGCGCCGACGGCACCAGCGCACACGCGAACGACGCCACCGTGAACAGCGCGAACCCGACCAGCAGCGGCCGGCGCCGCCCCACCGCATCGCTCAGCGGCCCGATCACCAACTGACCCAGCGACAGGCCCAGCATGATCGCCGTCAGCGTCAACTGGATCTGCGCCTGCGGAGCATCCAACTCCCGCGCGATGTCGGGAAACGCCGGCAGGTACAGATCCGTCGCCAGCGGCCCCGTGGCCGTCAGCGTGCCCAGCACCAGCACCAGCAGCGCGAAGGACCGGCGCGGTATGCGTCCCGACTCCCGGCGCAGCCATCCCGCCGAACTCGGCTCCGCGGATAACCGGCTCTGCGACACCAAACGACCCTCCAACCCATCCGACGACCCGACCATTCATCGAGTCATACCGCGGCGCCGCGCCGACACGCCACCACATAAAACCAACGCCGACCCCCGCCCGGCTCATCCCCCCACCGCAGACCGCACGGGCCGATCCGGCGTGAACTCCCTCACCCGGATTGCTTAGTTAGCCTAACTAAAAGCGCGTAGCGCGTCCCACCCGCCGGCAACCACCCGCCCCACGGACCCCTCGACGACCGCCCCCACCCATTGACCACAACCGAAGTCGAGGTTCTATAGTGCCGACCACCGGCGACAAGCCGCCCACCGCCACAGAGGAGCAGGCAATGATCGTCACCGTCGCCCGGGTCACCGACCCCGAACGCTTCCTGGAAGTCTTCGAGACCACCGGCGCCGAGAAACGACGGGAACACGGCTGCCGGGGCGCCCGCGCCTACTTCGACCCCGACGACGCGCACCGGGTGTGGTCCCTCTTCGACTGGGACCCGCAGGACTACGAGGAGTTCCTCGCAGACCCCGAGGTCCCGGCCATCGCACAAGAGCTCGGCATCCAGGAGCCGCCCGTGCACGCCGTCGCCGCCACCGAACTCGACGCCTGACCACCACGCCGACAGGAAGGCCGACCGGCCGCCACGTCGCAGAACCGCAGGCCACCCCGCCCCAGGTCCACCGGCTCAGCCCGGCGACGGGCAGCGACGCCCACTCGCAGCGGCGACCGACCCCGCACCGCGCCCGCCCTCCACGAACAGGCACGCCCGGCCACCCCGCCCGGGGCCTCACAGCACCAACCGCTCCACCAGACGCTCCAGCTCACCCGCCGGGTCACGCGTCAAGCCCGTATGGATCGCACCCGGCTGCACGATCGTGCTCCGCGGGGCCGTCAACCACCGGAACCGCCGCCCCGAGTCCTCGTCCCGCGCCGGCCCGGCACCGGCGCCGCCCCGGCACACCAGCTCAACCGCCTCCAGCGCCCGCGCCACACCCGTCACATCCACACCCGGATCCAGCGCCCGCAACCGCCCCTCGTCCAGCACGCACCGCGCACCCAGGAACCGCTGCGCGCGGCAGTACACGATCACCCCCGCGTTGACCTGCTCACCCCGCTCCAACCGCGGAACCACGCGCACCAGCGCATACTCGAACACGTCCCGATCCACCAGCACGCCCGGCGCCCCGCCGCTCACCGCGGCACCTCCGGAAGCCACGAACGCTCGCCGCCCACCCGCGCCAGCAGGTGGGCCACATACGCGTCCCGCACCTCCGCAGCCGAACCGAAACCCGGCTCGTCAACCAACCAGTCGTCCGGAATCAAACCCACAACACCACGCAACAACTCTTCGGTAACCGCCGGCGCCAACTCTGCATCCGCCGCCGCAATATCCGGCCCCACCGGCAGCATCACGTGATCACCCGCGTCATAAGGCCGCGATACCGCCCGCCCCGAATCGCGCCAGTTGTGATGGAAGATCAACGTCGCACCGTGATCGATCAGATACGGCCTCCCATGCCACACGAGCATGTTCGGATTCCGCCACGTCCGGTCCACATTCCCGACCAACGCGTCGAACCAGAGCACCCGGCCCGCGAACACCGGATCCACCTCGAACACCAGAGGATCGAAGCCGACCGAACCCGGCAGGAAATCCATACCCAGGTTCAATCCGCCGCTGGCCTTCAACAACTCCTGCACCTCGGGATCGGGCTCACTGCGCCCGATCACCGCATCCACCCGAACCACGGCCAGCACCGGAACCGGCAGCCCCAGCGCCCGCGCCAACTCCCCCGCGATCACCTCCGCGACCAGCGACTTCCGGCCCTGCCCCGCCCCCACGAACTTCACCACGTACATACCGCAGTCGTCCGCCTCCACCAGTCCGGGAAGCGAACCGCCCTCCCGAAGAGGAAGCACATACCGCGTCGCCGAAATCTCCTCTAGCACCCCGTCAGCATATGAGGACGCGTCCGCGATACCGTTTCACGCATGCCGCTCAGCGACGACACCGAATTCAGCGAGCACGTCTCCCAAACCCTGGCCGAGATCAACGGCGTCCAGGCTGTGGCACTCGGCGGCTCCCGGGCCACCGGGACCCACACCACCGACAGCGACTGGGATTTCGCCGTCTACTACCGCCACCGCTTCGACCCCGAGGACCTGCGCGCCGTCGGCTGGCCGGGCGAGGTCTCCGAGATCGGCGGTTGGGGAGGCGGCGTGTTCAACGGCGGCGCCTGGCTGGAGATCGACGGGCGAAACGTCGACATCCACTTCCGCGACCTCGACGACGTCGAATACCGCATCGCCGAGGCCCGCAAAGGGCGCTTCGACATCGAGCTCCTGCCATTCCACCGCGCCGGGATCCCGACCTACCTCGTCGTCGCCGAACTCGCCCTCGACGAAGTCCTGCACGGCGAACTCCCGCGTCCGGAGTTCCCCGAGCAACTGCGCCGCCTGGCCCCCGAGCGCTGGTGGACCCAGGCCAAGTTCGAGCTCGCCTACGCGCGCAGCGCCTACGCCGAGCGCGGCAACCTGACCGGGACCGCGGGTGCCGTCGCGACCGCGGCCATCCAGGCGGCGCACGCGGTGATGGCCGCCCGCTCCACGTGGGTCACCAACGAGAAGCGCCTGCTCGAACGCGCCGGCCTGCGCCACGTCGACAACGTCCTCGGCGGGCTCGACACCGAGCCCGCCACCCTCATGGCGGCCGTCGACGCCGCCAACCAGCTCCTGGAGAAGACTGTCACCGAAGCGATCGGCTGAACAAACCAAGCGAGCCGGAGCACCCAGGTCGCCCGGCGAAGAGCGTTTGCACCCGCCCGCTGAAGGGGTGCGGCGCAGCCGCTCCATATTTCGTGTCGAGTGGCGGGCTGGTGTAGAACAGACGACCACCTTTACAACGTAGATTCTTACAGGCGCACGCCGGTCCGGCGAGACTGCGCAGCTCGCCCGGCCGACCTCGTCCTGTTCGGCTCCCTACCCAGTCCGCTCAGCGGCGTCCGCCTCCGGCCCCGCACTCCCCGGCACCCTGCGCCCCGCCCTCGGGCGAGCCGCTCCCCTCGGCCGAGGACCGGGATTCAGCCGAGTCGGTGAAGATACTCCTCCAGCTCGGCCGCCCCAGCCAGCATCGCCCGCCCGCGGGCAGACAACCGGCCGTGCCAGTCGCGCAGCGTGGCCTCCAGCGGCGCGAGCCCGCCCGCCGACCGCACCCGCCCGATCAGTGGGACGATCTGCTCCAGCCGGTAGCCGCCCCTTCTGAGCTGGCGGACCAGCCGGGCGTCGCGAACATCGGCCTCGTCGTAGACGCGGTACCCGGTCAGCGGGTCGCGGCGCGGGCGCACCAGTCCGGCGCGCTCCCACTGGCGCAGCGTCGCGGGCCGGATTCCGAGCCTGTTGGCAAGCGGCCCGATGAACGTGCCGCCCCGCCCGGGGGCCGCATCCGTTCCGGGCGCCGCGATGCGCTCCAGGTCGCGCAGGGCGCCCTCCACGGCCTGGAGGGTCGAGCGGTCGTCGAGCAGCTGAGCGTGGCTCTCATCGACGAGGCGGAACGCCTCATCGGCCGCATCCTCGTTGACCGCCCGCATGACCGACGCCGCCGTCTGGCGGCCGTGCCCCCGCGCCAGTGCGAGGAACGCGCGCAGCGCCTGCGCGTGCAACGGGGTGTAGACGCGGTAGCCGCTGTGCGTGCGAGCGGCGGCCGGGAGGATGCCGTCGTCCTCGTAGTTGCGGACCGCCTGCGTGGACAGGCCGTGCCCGCGCGCCAGATCGACCGGCCTGAGCCGACTCCCGGTTGGAGAGTTGTGTGCCATATTCCTGCCGAAACTGCGGCCGAGTTTCAATGGGAGTCGAAGGATACCGCTGAGGCAAGGGCAACGGCTCCGCCGGCGGACGAAGGGGAGGTGGTACGCACCGGAACGACCACCTTTACAACGTAGATTTCTTCAGTGAAAACCCGTTGCGCCGCTGCCGAGCCCGCGCATAGCCTCACACCCACTATGGGAGCCTTCCACGCGATCTTCGACCGCCGGAGCATGGTCCGGCGGTCCGCGGCGCTGCTCGTACGCCGTCCCCGCCGGTCCCCCTCCCCGGACCGGTCGGCACACACGCTCGGCTGAGCGACCGCCGAGCCCTTCGCCGCCGCGCTTGCAAAGCGCCGCGCCGGCGCGCACGCGCGCGCCTTCTCCGCCTCCGCATCCCGGTCCGGGGCCCGCCACCTGTCCTGATCTCCATCGGACGGGCGGCCCGGCCCCCGCGCTCACCGCCGCCCTGCGGCCGTTCGGTGCTGTGCCCGCCGCCCGTCCCGTCCGCCGGCCCGGGGCCGGCAGGAGCGGAACGCCCCATGACACGAAACCGGCATGCACGAACGGGCGGCGCCGACAACCAGCGCCGCGAATCCGGCACCGCCTCCGCGCGGCAGCGCCGCCGCACCTACTCGCAGAACTTCCTCACCGACACCGCCGTCGCCCGCCGCGTCGTGCGCGCCTCCGGTGTCGGCCCCGGCGACGACGTCGTCGAGCCCGGCGCCGGAGCAGGGATGCTGACCCGGTACCTCGCGCCGGCCTGCGGCCGGCTCACCGCCTACGAGATCGACCCGCACCTGGCCGAGACGCTGCGCGCGCGGTTCGCACCGGCGGTGCGCGTCGTCAGGGCCGACTTCCGCCGCGCCCAGCCGCCCCGGGAACCGTTCCACGTGGTGGGCAACATCCCCTACTCCGCAACGGCCGGCATCGTCCGCTGGTGCCTGGAGGCGGCGGGGGTGCCGGCCGGCTCCGGCACGGGCGGCAGACCGCCCGCCCTGCTGTCGGCCACGCTGATCACGCAGCTGGAGTACGCGCGCAAGCGCACCGGCGGCTTCGGGCGCTGGAGCAGGCTTACCGTCCACACCTGGCCCCTGATCGCCTGGTCCAGCGCCGGACGTGTTCCGCGCGACCGCTTCCGGCCGGTGCCCGGCGTCGACTCGGCGATCCTGCGGCTGGTGCGCCGTCCCTGGCCGCTGGTGGGGCGGGGCGAGCTGGACTCCTACCGGGAGCTGGTGGACCTGGGCTTCTCCGGTGTCGGGGGCAGCCTGCGGGCCTCGCTGCTGCGCGCCCATCCCGCGCGGCGGGTGGACTCCGCGCTCTCGGCCGCCGGGGTCGCGCGCTCGGCGCTCGTCGCCGACGTCTCCCCCGACCGGTGGGTCCTCCTGCACGCCCGCCTCACCTGACCCCGCGGCCGACCCGGCGCGCCGCCGCGCGTGCCGGGTCCGTCACACCCGCGGGGTAGCGTCTGCCGTGGCTGAACGCGTAGGGAGGGGGCGGGCGTGCTGATCCTGCATGGCCGGTGGCAGGCCGCGGAGCCCGGCCGCCGGGCCGGTGCCCTGCTGTGGGCCGAGGACGACGCCGGCCCCTCCCCCGCCGCCGCGGGGCGCCCCGCATCCGCGGCACCCGACCACCCCTTCGCCGCATCGGCGCAGCGTCTGCGCGCGGCCGTGGCCGCACTCGCCGACGGCGCCGGGGCGGCCGACTGCGGCACCGGTGAGGGGAAGCTGCGCCTGCCCGCGTCGGGCGGCGCTCCGCTGCGCTCCAGGGCCTCCGACATGCAGCGGCGGCGTGCCCTCCCACCCGGCGCAGCCGGCGAGGACGAGGCGGCGGAATGGGGCACCTGGCGGGTGCCCCGATTGCATGTGCCCGCCACGCACGCCCCCCCGTTGCTGGCGGCCCTGCGCTCGGCCGCGGCGGGCGGCGTGCCCGCCGCCGACGAGACGGTCGCCGCCGGCCCGGGCTTCGCCCACCTCGCCGCCGTCGACGCCTTCGCCGAACGCCTGCTGGAGGGCGGCCACCTGCTGCCGCGCCTGGTGGGCGAACCCCCGCGGGCGCTCTGGCGGCCGGTGCTCACCAGGGCCGGCACCGAGCACTTCGGCGCGCTGGTTGCGGCACTGCCACCGTCGGCCGCCGACGAGTCCCGGCCTGGGCGCAGCACGGTCTACCGGGCCTTGGCCGACCTGCTGGACGCCCGTGCCCGGATCCGGCTGGCGGGACCGGCCGAGCCCGGCGGTCAGCGGCTGAGTGCAGCGCTCACCGGCGGCGACTACCGGTTGCAACCCGACAGCGCCGCCGACCGCGACCTGGCCGCCCGGCTGAGCGCCTGGCACACCGCGGCCCAGCGCGAGGCCGCCGCGGCCCGGCTGGTGTTCCGCCTGGTCGAACCCGACCCCGCGGACGGAGCGGGTGCGCCGGGCCGCGAGGAGTGGCGGGTCGAGTTCTGGGTGCAGTCCGGCGCCGATCCCAGCCTCCAGGTCTCCCTGTCGGCGCTGTGGCTGGGCGAGGGCGCCGACCGCCTGCCGCTCGGCGTCGAGTCGGACATGCTCGCCGACCTCGACCGGGCCGCGCGCTTCTACCCCGCCCTGCGCGAGGTCCTGGCCGAGCCTGCGCCGGCCGCGCTGACGCTCGACACCGCCCGGGCGCACTCCTTCATCCGCGACACCGCCCCGCGGCTGAGCTCCGGCGGGTTCGCCGTGGTGCTGCCCGAGTGGTCGGGCCGCACGTCCCTCGCGCTGCACCTGACCGCCCGCGAACGCCCGGGCGGGGGCGGCATCGGCGCCTCCGACCTGCTGGACTTCTCCCTGGAGGCCGTCTGCGACGGCGAGCGCGTCGACACCGCCGAGCTCGCCGAGCTGGCCCGCCTCAAACAGCCGCTGGTGCGGTTGCGCGGACGCTGGGTCGAGGTCGACCCCGGCCACCTGCGCACCGCGCTGGCCTACCTGCGCCGGCGCGGCAGCGGCACCATGCGCCGCGAGGACGCGCTGCGCCTGCTCGTGTCACCGACCGCCGCTCCCCTGCCGCTGGCCGGGGTCGACGCCGACGGCGCCCTGGGAGAGCTGCTCAGCGCCGAGACCGACGCCTGCATGGCGCCGCTGGAGCCGCCCGAGGGATTCACCGGCAAGCTGCGCCCGTACCAGAGCCGCGGCGCCGCGTGGCTTCGCTTCCTCGGCGAGCTGGGCCTGGGCGCGGTACTGGCCGACGACATGGGGCTGGGAAAGACAGTGCAGCTGCTGGCTGTGCTGGCCGACGAGCGGCGTGCCGGCAATGCCGAGCGCCCGGGTCCGACGCTGCTGGTCTGCCCGGTCTCGCTGGTGGGCAACTGGCAGCGCGAGAGCGCCGGGTTCGCCCCCGCGCTGGCGGTGCACCTCCACCACGGTCCCGCTCGCCTGCGCGGAAACGCGCTGGCCCGCGCCGCGGGCACGGCCGACCTGGTGGTGACGACCTACGGCACGGTGCTGCGCGACGCCGACGAACTCGCCGCCATGCCCTGGCACCGCGTGGTCTGCGACGAGGCCCAGGCGCTGAAGAACTCCGGCACCCGCCAGGCCGCGGCGGTGCGGCGGCTTCCGGCGCGCACGCGCATCGCCCTGACGGGTACCCCGGTCGAGAACAACCTGGACGAACTGTGGTCGGTGATGGAGTTCGCCAACCCGGGCCTGCTCGGATCCCAGCAGGCGTTCCGCGACGGCATCGCCGCGCGGGTGGAGCGGGCCGCAGCGGCCGCCGGCGGTGCAGCCGAGCCGGATGCCGGCGACGACAGCGCGGCGCACCTGCGGCGCATCACCGGCCCCTTCATCCTGCGCCGGCTCAAGACCGACAAGGCGATCATCTCCGACCTGCCGGAGAAGCTGGAGAGCCGCGCGTGGTGCACCCTGACGCCCGAGCAGGCCAGCCTTTACCAGGCCGCCGTGGACGACATGACCGAGCGCCTGGCCGACGCCGAGGGCATCCGGCGCAAGGGCGTGGTGCTGGCCGCGATGGCGCGCCTGAAGCAGATCTGCAACCACCCGGCCCAGTTCCTCGGCGACGGGTCGCCGCTGGCGGGGCGCTCGGGCAAGCTGGAGCGCCTGCGGGAGCTGCTGGAGCACGCGCTGGCCGCGGGCGACAAGGCGCTCTGCTTCACCCAGTACACCGCGCTGGGCGCGCGGCTGGCCCCCTACCTGGCCGAGCGCCTGGGCTGTGAGGTGCTGTGGCTGCACGGCGGCACCGCGCGCGCCGAACGCGAGGAGATCACCCGGCGGTTCCAGACCAGCCCGCGGGCCCTGGTGCTGCTGCTGTCGCTGAAGGCCGCCGGCACTGGGCTGAACCTCACCGCCGCCAACCACGTGCTGCACATCGACCGGTGGTGGAACCCCGCGGTGGAGGACCAGGCGACCGACCGCGCGTTCCGCATCGGACAGCGCCGCGACGTGCAGGTCCGCAAGCTCGTGTGCATGGGAACCCTGGAGGAGCGGATCGACGGGATGATCGAACGCAAGCGGCGGCTGGCCGCAACGGCCGTGGGCACCGGCGAGGACTGGCTCGGCGATCTCTCCACCGCCCGGCTGCGCGAGGTCGTGCGCCTGGCGCCCGAGGCGGTGGGCCCGTGACCGCGGCGCGAGGGCGCGCGGAGTGGGTGGCGCACCGCTTGCGCGAGGCGGTGGAGCGCGACGGCGACCCGGCCCGCCTCGAGCGCGGGCGCGGCTACGCCGACCGGGGCGCGGTGTCCGCGGTGAAGGTCCGGCCGGGCGAGGCGACGGCGCGGGTGCAGGGCTCGCGGGCGCGCCCCTACCTGGTCAGCGTCATCATCCCGGTGCTCGCCCCCGGCGAGTGGGCGGCGCTGGCGGGGGCGCTGGGCACCCAACCGGTCTTCCGCGCCGCACTGCTGGCGGGCGCCTTCCCCCAGGAGCTGGAGCGCGTCTTCGGCGTCATGGGACTGCGGCTGCTGCCAAGCGGCCTGAACGATCTGGTGCTGAGCTGCTCGTGCCCCGACTGGGGGGACCCGTGCAAACACGCCGCGGCCGCGGTGTACGCGCTGGCCGAGACGCTGGCCGCGAAGCCGCTGCTGCTGGTCGAGTGGCGGGGCCGTCCGCGCGGCGAACTGCTCGCGGATCTGCGGCGCCACGCCCGCACCCCGGCCCTTCCCGAGGACCCGGCGGCGGCGTGCGCCGAACCCGAGCCGCCCGGCGTAGCCGACCCGGAACCGCTCCGGGGGCCCGGGGACTTCTGGCGCGCCCCGGCGCTGCCGGAGCCGCCGGGTCCTGACGCCACGAGGCCCGCCACCGGCCTGGCCGAACCGCCGCCCGCGGCCGGCGGCGGTTCCGGTCCCGATGAGGGCACGGACGACCTGGTGGCGCTGCTCGCGCCGCTGTACGAACGCATGGCCCGCTCGCCGGGCCGAGAGCGCGACGGGCGCTGAGGCGCCTCAGCCGGCGGATCCCGCAGCGCCGGCCGAGAGCGCATGCAGCACCTCGACGGCCCGCTCCCCCTGCCCGGTCGGCACGAACAGGTGGTCGTGGTGGTAGCCGGCGACCACGTTGCACGCCAGCCCGGCCTCGGCGAGGGCCGCCGAGACCGCGCCGGTCAGACCGACAGCGTCCAGCGCCGAATGCACGAGCAGCGTGATCCACGCGGCGGCGAAGCCGTGCCGGAGCCCGGCGGTCTCCGCCTCGTCGCGGGTGCAGACCACGGTCAGCCCTTCGTCCTCGGCGACCGTGACCACCGGACGCAGTCCGGGGGGCAGCGTGTCAGCGCGGGCGAAGACGTAGGTGCCGGGCCGCAGCTGCGGCTCCAGACCGGCCAGCATGCGGCCGAGGTCGCGTTCGGGGGCGGGGGCGGCGTCGGTCATGCCGATTCCTCTCCGTGGGGGCGGGCGGCGCCACCGGGGAGTGGTGCGGGGGTCAGCGCGGCCGGTCGGGGGTGTCGGCGGGGCGGATCCGGAACGCCTGCAGGCGGGTGTTGTAGTACTTCTCGGTCTCGCCGACCCATTCCATGCCCAGCCTGCGCGCGGTGGCGATGGCGCGCGTGTTCTTGGGGCGGGCGACGGCGAACAGCTCTTCGATGCCCTGGGCGAAGGCCCACCGGATGGCGGCGACGCCGGCCTCGGTGGCGTACCCGTTGCCCCACGCGTCGGGGCGAAGCTGCCAGTTGAGCTCGAAGTCCTCTTCGAAGGGCGGTAGCAGGCGCAGCGAAAGGCCGCCGATCAGCTCGCCGTCACCGCTGCGCACGATCGCCCAGCGTCCGGCCGGCGGAACGAAGTTGGGCTGGGCCTCGACCCAGGCGTGCAGCACCGAGCGCATGGCCTCGGCGTCGCGGACGGTGCGCATCTCCGGTGTCAGCCAGCGTGCGACTTCCCCGGCGCCGTAGATCCGCAGGGCCGCTTCGGCGTCGTCGGTGGTCCAGTCGCGGATCGTCAACCGCTCGGTGTGCAGCTCAAGGCTCGGGGTCATATCGGGCATGCTAACCAAGACCGCCTCATCGCGACCGTGCGCCGCGCCACGGAGGCGGGCACGGGGCCGTCCGTGCGCCGCGGGGCCGCGCACACGAAACGGGGGCCGCGCCGGTCACCCGGCGCGGCCCCCGACCGCGTGCTTATGCCGCCAGGACTCAGAGGCCCTGGACGTTCTCGGCCTGCGGACCCTTGGGGCTCTGCGTGACGTCGAACTCGACGCGCTGGTTCTCCTCAAGGTTGCGGAAGCCGTTGCCCGCGATGTTGCTGTAGTGGACGAAGACGTCCGGGCCGCCGGCGTCCTGCTGGATGAAGCCGAAGCCCTTTTCGCTGTTGAACCACTTCACGGTTCCCTGCGCCATGGCGGATCTCTCCATTCCGAGATCGGTCCAGACCCGCACCCTGCGGCGTCTGGGGGTGCCGCGGAACCTTTCTCAGGAATGAAAAACGCCCGCTGGTCAAAAACTCCGCGGGCGATCGTACGTGGATCATGCGAAATCAAGACTGCTGCAACCCGGGGCCCAGATTAGCACCCGCCCGGGGGGCATGGGGAGTGTGCTGTGTCACGCCGGGCGGCAGCGGCGGCCTGGACGCCGCCCGCGAGCGCCGAGCGTGCGGACAGCGGACACCGGAGCGGGCGCGCGTTGGCGCTGGGCGCTCCGGTCACCGCCGCACGATCTCAGCGGCGCCGGCCTCCCACCAGCCGGGCGAGGTCGCCGAGGCTGCGCCGCCTCCCCCACGCGATGAGGGCGGCCACGGCACCGAGGATCACCGGGGTGGCCGCGTTCTCACCGCCGAAGTAGCTCATCTGGACGATGAACGCGCCGATCATCAGCCCGATGAAGCACAGGCCCGCGAGCGCCGCCAGAACCGGGACCATCAGGGCGATACCGCCGGCGAGCTCCAGGACGCCCACCGTGTACATCAGCCACGCACCGGCTCCCATCCCCTCGAAGGTGTCGAGGGCGTAGGGCGACGCCGTGAGCTTGGGTACGGCGCTGGCGAACACGAAGAACAGGCCGGTGAGGACCTGCAGCACCCACAGCGCGATGTGGACCGCGCGGCGCGGCCGGGCGGCCGGGGCGGCGGGCTCGGACCCCGGCGGTGTGCGGACCGGCTCGGACATCGGGACCTCCTGGATCGACGGGGCGTCGCAGGGGTGGACCGCGCCGGCCCTCCGGACTCATCGCCGCCGCGAGCGGCGCTGCGGCGGGCGGGGGTCAAGCCGGCTGCGGGCCGAGGCGGTCGGGCAGACCGAACAGCGGGAACATCCGCTCGGTGTCGAGGTAGTTGGTGATGCCCACGATGCTGTCGCCCGAGGTCTCGACGACCTGCAGGGCCCACGGCTCGAAGGTCCCGCCGGGGCCGCCGGGCCGGTACTGGCCGAAGGCACCCGTGCCGTTCGCGGCGACCGGGACCAGCCGGGAACCCCGGCAGCCGTGGCCGGGGCCGGTCATCCAGGCGGCGATAGCGCGGGTGCCCTGTAGCCACAGCGCGTAGGGCGGCATCGACATGGCGGCGTCCTCGCGCAGCAGTGCGGCCAACGCGTCGAGGTCGTAGTGCTCGAAGGCGTCGACGTAGCGCTTCAGCAGCGCCTGCTGGGCGGCGTCGTCGGGCCGCAGCGGGTCCGTGGTATCGGCGTCGCCGACCGCGGCCATGGTGGCCCGCGCGCGCTGCAGTGCGCTGTTGACCGAGGCGACAGTGGTGTCGAGCAGGTCGGCGACCTCCTGGGCCCGCCAGGCCAGGACCTCGCGCAGGATCAGCACCGCCCGCTGGCGCGGGGCCAGGTGCTGGAGCGCGGCCACGAACGCCAGCCGCACCGTGTCGCGCAGCGCCACCTGCTCGGCGGGGTCGTCGAGGGCGGGCAGTGCGCGGCTGTCCGGGAACGGCTCGACCCAGGTGTTCTCGGGGTGGGCGGGACCCAGCACGGCGTCGGTGCCCTGGGCGGGCCCCATGTCCACCGGCCGCGCGCGACGCGATCGGCCGTTGAGGATGTCCACGCAGGTGTTGGTGGCGATGCGGTAGAGCCACGACCGGAGCGAGGAGCGCCCTTCGAAGCGGTCGATGCTGCGCCAGGCCCGCACCATCGCCTCCTGGACCGCGTCCTCGGCCTCGAAGGCGGAACCCAGCATCCGGTAGCAGTAGCCGGTGAGTTCGACGCGGTAGGACTCGAGCTTGTGCTCGACGTCCTCGCCCGCCGCGGCGGGGTCCTTGCCGGATGTGGCGGTGAGATCGCTCATCACTGGTCCCTAGGAGAGAGCCGAACGCGCGGCCCACCGCCGGCGCAGGCGGTGGGCCGCGCGGTCTCCGCTGTAGCTATGACCATCCTCACGCTAGCCGGAGGGTGTGACAATACCGGCGGCTGCGGCCCCGCGGCCGCTTCCGCCGGCGTGTTCGGAAGCGTGAGCGCCTGCGGTGCGGGTGGATGGGGCCGCCTGCGTGGCGCGAGCGGCAGGTGTATTGGTCAAAGGGTTACCGAAAAAACGACCTTTACATCGTAGATTCATATGCGGTGCGGCAGCGCGGCCACGGACGGTCGTCACACCCGGTCGATAGGCTGCCCCTCCTGCCGCCGACGGGCGGCGGAGGGAACCGAGGACGGGAGGATTCGGTGGGCACGTACGCGGCCCTGCTGAGGGGGATCAACGTGGGCGGTCGCAACAAGGTCCGCATGGCCGACCTGCGCGCGCTGCTGGACGGGCTGGGCTACACCGGAACCGCGACGCTGCTGCAGAGCGGCAACGCCGTCTTCGGCGCCGCCGAGGCCGACCCCCGCGCGCTCGGGACCGCGATCGAGGGGGCGCTCGCCGACGAACTGGGGGTGTCGGTCGCGGTGATCGTGCGCAGCGCCGCCGACCTGCGGCGCGTCGTCGACGGCATCCCGTTCCCGGTGCGCGACCCGGCCAAGTGCGCGGTGGCTTTCCTGGACTCCCCCGTCGACCGGGAGCGCCTGGCGGCCCTCGACAGCGCCGCCTACGCGCCTGAGGAGCTGGTCCCGGGCGATCGCGAGGTGTACCTGTACTTCCCCGACGGCCTGGGCCGGGCCAAGCTGGCGCCGCTCCTGGACCGCTATCTTCCCGCCCCGGTCACCGTCCGCAACTGGAACACCACCACCCGGCTGCTGGATCTCGCCGGCGCCTGACGCGCCCGGGAGGCGGCGGGGCGCAGCGGGACCCAGTCGGCGGCCTGGGCTCCGGCGGCCGGGCGCGAGCGCGCCGTGAGCACCGCCGGCGGCGCGAGGCCGGGTGTGTCGGGCCTGCACGGCGGACCTCCCGGCTGCGCCGGGAGGAGGAGGCCGACCCCGGATCACGGGTGCCCGAAGGCGGCGGTAGCGTCTGCTCCGAGACGTGCGTGCCCGCGGATCCGCATCGGCGGAACCCGCTGGGCTGCGGTTTCTCCGGTCGCTGCGCGCGAGTGCGGCGCTCATCCGGCGCTTCGGGCCAGCTGCCGGGATGCGCGGGTGCCGCGGCGCCGGGCGTGCGGCGTGTGCCCCGCGGCGCCGGTCCAAGGCCAGACGGTAGAGGAGTGGACCTGAAGATGAGCGAGCGGCAGGGCGGCGTCCGCCGCTGCGGGCTCGGGGCGGCGGCGGTCGCGGCGGCGGCCGTGATCGCGGTCGCGGGCTGCGGAACAGGCCAGCAGGCGCAGGGCAAGCAGGGCACCCAACAGCGCGAGGGCCCCTTCCTGGAGGTGTCGGAGACCGCGATGCCCGCGCCTCAGTACGAGTTCTCCACCGCACGGGGCGAGCCGTGGGCGTTCGGCGACGTCGCCGGGGACCGTCTGACGCTGCTCTACTTCGGCTACACCAGCTGCCCGGACGTGTGCCCCACCACCATGGCCGACATCGACGCCGCGCTGCAGCGGATGGGCGGCGCCGCCGAGGACTTCGACGTCGTCATGGTCAGTACCGATCCCGAGCGCGACACCGATGTGCAGCTGCGCGCCTGGCTCAACGCGTTCAACCCGGAGTTCACCGGCGTTCGCGGACCCATCGACGAGGTCGTCGAGGCCGCCCGGGCCTACGGCATCCCCGTCGAGAAGCCGGAGACGACCGACGGGGACTACCAGGTCAGCCACGGCGGCCGCGTGGCCGTGCTCGACGGCGAGGGCGCCGCCGTGGGCTTCTTCGACGAGGGGACCGCGCCCGGGAAGATGAGCGACGTGCTGCCCGGGTTGGCCGAGGAGCGGCTGTGAGTCTCCCGCCGCCCGGCGCGGACCGGTGGCGGGGTGCACCGGGCAGCGGAGACGCACGGCGGTAGGCGAGGAGCACGGCAGGCCATGAGCGAAGGCGAGTCCGGGCACAACACCGGCACGCCGCAGGGAGCGCCGAAGGAGGGACCGCACTCCGGCGGCGTATCGCGGCGCGGGCTGCTGGCGCGCGTGGGTGCCGCCGCGCTCATCGGTGCCGGGACCGGTCTGGGCGCCGGCGAGGTGCTGGCGCCGCGCGCGGACACCGCCGCTGATACCGCGGCGGCGCCGCGGCTGCGGATGTCCGGTGCGCACGCCCCCGCGAGCGGGCCCGGTCGGCTCCAGCCCGGGATCACCGGGACGCCGCCCGCCTTCGCCCACGTGCTCGCACTCGATCTGGCGGATTCGCCCGGCGGGGGAGGCGAGGGCGGCGGCTCGGCCGCGGAATCCCGCGAGCGGGCGGCGGAGGTGCTGCGGGCGTGGACCGCTGCCGCCGACCGGCTGCGCGAGGAGGGGCCGGCCGCCGTGCTGCCCGGCGCTCCCTCGGCCGGTCTGCTGCCGGCGTCGCTGGGCGTGACCGCGGGCCTGGGCGGATCGCTGCTCGCGGCCGCCGGGTTGCAGGACGCCCGGCCCGAGGCGATGGCCGATCTCCCGTCGTTCTCCACCGACGCGCTGCAACAGGAGTGGTGCGGCGGCGATCTGCTGCTGCAGGTCGGCGCGGAGGACCCGGTCGTGGCCGCCGCGGCCGTGCAGCACCTGCTGGGCCGGGCGGGCGCACGGGTGCGCGTGCGCTGGGCGGTGCGCGGGTTCCGGCGCACCGCCGCGGCCGCCGAGGACCCGGGGGCCACACCCCGCAACCTGATGGGCCAGATCGACGGGACCAACAACCCCGCGCGGGAAAGCTCGCTGCTGCAGAGGACCGTGCAGGTGGGCCGGGCCGCCGGGCCGGCGTGGATGGCGGGCGGCAGCTACGTGGTCGTCCGCCGCATCCGGATGCTGCTGGACGACTGGTTCGGCGAGGACTCCGGCCACCGCGAGCGCGTGATCGGTCGCGACCTTCCCACCGGCGCCCCGCTCGGCCAGCAAGGCGCCGGCGCCGAGGTCGACCTGACTGCCAGGGACGCCGAGGGCCGCCCCCGCATCCCCGAGCACGCCCACATCCGCCTGGCGAGCCCGCAGAACAACCTGGGCGCGCGCATGCTGCGGCGCGGCTACAGCTTCGACGAGGGCTGGCGCGGCGACGGCACCCGCGACGCGGGCCTGCTCTTCATGGCCTGGCAGGCCGACCCGGCCCGCGGGTTCGTCGCGGTGCAGCAGAACCTGGCCGAGGCGGGCGACGCGCTCAACGAGTACACCCGCCACGAGGGCAGCGCCCTGTTCGCGGTGCCTCCGGCGGCGCGGAACGGCGGCTACATCGGCCAGGACCTGCTGGAATCCTAGGCCGCGCCGGCGGCGTGTCCGGAGCCGGAGGGCGCGCCGCGCCGGAGGTCCGGGCCCCCGGCGCGGTCCGGGTCAGCCTCCGATGCGGGGGAAGGGTTCGGTGGAGAACACGACCTCGACGGGGACCTCGAAGTACTTCGCGAGGCGCAGCGCCAGGTGGAGGCTGGGGTTGTACTCGCCGCGCTCCAGGTAGCCCACGGTCTGGTAGTGCACGCCCAGTGCGTCGGCGAGCCGGCGGCGCGAGACGCCGCGTTCGGCGCGCAGGACCGCGATGCGGTTGTGGATCCGCTCGGACTCGGCCCCTCCCCCGCCGGCGCCGCCGCCGGGGCGCCCTCCGCCGCCGCTGCGCCGTCCGGAGCGGCGGCCGGGGGCCTCTTCGGCGGTGCCCGCCTCCTCTGCGACCCGCTCCTCCTCGGTCCCCGACACCGGGGAATCCTCGGCTCCGCGCACCTCAGCCACGCTGCATCGCCCTCCGGCGGCCGGCTTCGACGCGGGCACCGGACTGGCGCCGGGCCATGCGGCGCAGGACGGGCACGGCCACCAGGAACCCCGCGACGGCCCACGCGGCGAGCACCAGGGCTGCCTGGTCCAAGCGCCACGACTGCACGATCTCCACGGCCAGCATCGAGTCGGGCAGGAACGCCGAGCGCATACCCAGCGCGATCCAGTACAGCGGCAGAGCCTGGGCGATCCACTGCATCCACTCGGGCAGCGAGCCGGCCTGGTAGAAGACGCCGGAGACGCCCATCACCGCCATGAACGGGAGCATGAGCACCGACATCACCGCCCGCGGGTTGGTGATGAGCGAGCCCGCGATCGCCCCCAGGGGAGCCGTCGCGAGCAGCCCCAGGACCGTGACCCAGGCGACCGTCGCCCAGCCGAGGGGGCCGCCCATGGTGAAGTCGTCGAGGAGCACCACCGCCAGGGCGACCAGCACGGCGACGAGCGCGGCCGTAACCAGCACGATATGCACCGCCTTGCCCACCAGGTAGCCGACCATCCCCTTGGGCACGGCCTTGGCCCGCAGCAGCGTGCCGTCCTCGCGCTCGGTGGCCAGCACCGAGGCGACGGTCAGCAGGCCGCTGATGCTCACGGTCAGGCCCATCAGGCCCGGCATCCACATGTTGGCGATGGGCACATCGGTTCCGTCGACGTGCTGACCGCGCATCAGCAGCGACACCGCCACGAAGACGATGATCATGCCGAAGTGGCTGAACAGGTCGTCCTTGCTGGTCAATGTGTGGCGAAACTCCGTCACGCCCCGGGTGAGCCCGGCGCGGAGGGCGGTCATGGCGGGGGTGTTCATCGGACCTCCTCCGCGAACGCCGAGGCGGCCGCGCGGGCGTCGCCGGTCTCGTGGCGGTGTACCAGTGTCATGTAGGCGTCCTCCAGGCTGGCGCGGCGCACTTCGATGCTGGCGACCTCGTCGCCGGCATCGGCCAGCAGTCCGCGCAGGAATGCGGTGGCGTCGGGGGTGGAGTGCACGAACCGCTGCCCGCCGCGGGTCCATTTGACCTCGGCGTCGGCGGGCACCTGGGCGGCGAGCTGATCGGCGGTCCCCTCGGCCACCACTCGGCCGCCGGCCAGGACGAGGATGCGGTCGGCCAGCTTCTCGGCCTCGTCGAGGTCGTGGGTGGTCAACAGCACCGTGGTGTTCTCGTCGGCCAGGCCGTGGACCAGGTCGTGGAAGTCGCGGCGGGCTTCGGGGTCGAATCCGGCGGTGGGCTCGTCCAGGAACAGCACCTCGGGGCGGCCGACGATGCCGATGGCGACGTCGAGGCGGCGCCGCTGGCCGCCGGAGAGGGCGTTGACCCTGCGGCGGGCGCAGTCGGTCAGCCCGACGGTCTCCAGCAGCTCGCCGACGGGGCGCGGCCGGGGCCGGCCGGGCTCGGAGTAGGGGGCGTAGAAGCGGGCGACGTGCGCGAGCAGCTCGTCGACGCGCCAGCGGCCGTGGTCGCGCCAGGACTGCATCACCACGCCCAGCCGCGCGCGCCAGCGCTCGTCGCCGGCGGCGGGGTCGGCGCCCAGCACGGCCGCCTCCCCGGCCGAGCGAGCCCGGAACCCCTCCAGGATCTCCACTGTGGTGGTCTTGCCCGCGCCGTTGGGCCCCAGCAGCACCACGACCTCGCCGCGGCGGGCGCGCAGGTCCACCCCCGAGAGCACGTCGGTGTCGCCGTAGCGCATCCGCAGTCCCGACACCTCGATGGCGGCGCCGTCAGGGATGTCGGACGCCGCCTCGACGCGCGTGTCCTCGTCCACCATGGCCATATAGCTCCTATCTCTCATATACGAACGACTACTTTTTATAGCACTCCTACTACATAATTGCCAAGGTGTACGAGAACCTGCAGGTGGACGGGGTCTCCTGCGGTGTTCGACGGCGCATGCGCGCCGCCGAAAGGAGGGCGCGCTTGTCGCGGCCGCCCGGCTCGGCCATCATCGCCGCAGCGAGAAACCGACCCCCGGCCCGCCGCCCGCAAGGAGACGCATGGACTTCGCCGCGCTCGACGCCTTTCAGCGCGACCCCTACCCCCACTACTCCCGAGCCCGCCGGGAGCCGGGGCTCACCTTCGTCCCCGAACTGGACGCGTGGCTGGTGGCGCGCTACGCAGACGTCCGCGAGGCGCTGGCCCGCCCCGACGACCTCTCCTCGGCGGGAGCGCTGCGCCCCGACGCCGTCCCCGGGCCCGAGGCGCGAGCGGCGCTGGCCGAGGGCGCAGGGGCCGGCGGCGTGGTCCTCTCCTCCGACGGACCGGCGCACCGCCGCTACCGCGCACCGCACACGCGCGGCCTCTCGGCCGCCCGCGTCGATGCGGCCCAGGACTTCATCCGCCGGCGCGCCGCAGACCTCGTGGACGGCCTCGCCGCCGACGGGGGCGCCGATCTGGTGGAGCGGCTCGCGCGGGTGCTTCCCGGCGAGGTGATCGGGCACCTGACGGGCCTGGACCCCGGCGACGTCCCGGCGGTCGTGCGCGGCGGCTACCTCGCGACCGACCTGGCGTTGCGCCCCTTGGACAGCGGCGACCAGGTCGCGGCCGCCGAGGAGATCGCGCGGCTTCAGCGCCGGATGGACGGATACGTGCGCAGCCGCCGGGCCGAGCCCCGCGACGACCTCATCACGGTCTTCGTCCAGGCGCTGGCGCCCGAGGCCGGCGAGCTCACCCGCGAGCAGAGCGGCGAATGCGTCTCCTCGCTGCAGAACATGCTGCTGGCCGGGCACCTGACCACGAGCGCGCTGATGGCCTCGACGCTGCTGCACCTGCTGCGCCGGCGCGAGCAGTGGGAGGCGTTGTGCGAGGACCCCGGGCTGATCCCCGACGCGGTCGAGGAGTGCGCCCGCTTCGACTCCCCCATCCAGGGGTTCCGCCGCCGGGCCGTGCGCGAGACGGCCCTGGGCGGCACGACGCTGCCGGAGGGCGCCGTCCTGTTCGTGTCCTTCGGTGCGGCCAACCGCGACCCCGCGCGGTTCCCGCAGCCCGACCGCTTGGACATCACCCGCCGGCCGCAGCGCCACCTGGGATTCGGCCACGGTGTCCACGCCTGCCCGGGCGCACGCCTGGCCCGCGCGCAGCTGACCGCCGTCCTGCACGAGCTGACCCGGCGGCTGCCCGGCGCGCGGCTCGACCCGGACGCGCGGATCAGCATGCTTCCCACCATGATCCACCGCTCCCCCGACCGCCTCGACGTGCGGTGGTGAGCGGAGCGCCCGCCGCGTGCGGCAGGGGCTCCCGCGAGGACGGCCCGGCACGCGCCGGTACGGCGGCGACGCCCCGGCGGGCCCCGCCGCAGCGGCCCCTGCGGCCTACCGTGCGGGCCGTGCGCGGACGGGCCCCGGGCCGGCGGCGGTCCCGGGTGCCTCCCGTCTCCCCCGCGGCCGCCCGTGCGGCGGCCGCAGGACGGCGGCAGGGCTCACGCCGACGCGGCACCTCCGTAGCGGGCTTGGGCGCGCTCTCGGGCCCGGGCGGCGTCCTCCTCGCGTGAGCGCGGCGCCGCGGTGGTGGTCAGCGACCCCAGCAGCTCCCCGGTGGCGGCGGCCACCGCCTCGACGGCGCGGTCGAACGCCTCGCGGTTGGCGGCCGACGGGTGCGTGCTGCCGCTGATCTTGCGCACGTACTGCAGCGCGGCCTCGCGGACCTCGGACTCGGCGGCGGGCGGTTCGTAGTTGTACAGGCGGCGGATGTTGCGGCACATGCCTCCACGCTACGCCGCACCGCCGACAATCCCCTCGCGGCACCGCCGCGGCCGGACGGCGCAGGCCCCCGCGCCGGACGCCGGGGCGGTGCCGGGGCGGGTCAGGTCGGTTGCTGCGCCACCAGCTCGGCCAGGTCGTCGCGACGGGCCACGCGCACCAGGCCGGCGCAGAGGGAGGCCAGCTCGTCGCCGCCGACCAGCTCGGCCAGCGCGTCGCCACCGCCGGGCAGCCCGACGCGAGAGGCGCCCTTGCGCACGAGCTTGTCGGCGTAGGGCCGCAGCCACGGCCACACATGCTGCACCTCGCGGCAGAAGATGTCGGAGCCCGCCGGGCCTACCCCCTTGACTCCCGCAGCGCCTCGGCCAGGTGCGTGCGGCGCCCCTGCGCCTCCTCGGCGAGCCGGCGCAGGTCGCCGCCGTAGCGCTCGCGTGCGAGGTCGGCGCAGTCGCCCAACCGGGTCGCGGTGCTCTCGTCGTAGCGGACGTAGCTGCCGCGCCCCAGCGCGTCCACGCGCTGCTGCCAGGTGAGCGCGGACATGCCGTCGGGCGTGCTGCCGCCCGCCCCGTTCAGCTCCCGCGCGCCGGCCGCGGCGATGCCGACGGAGATGCGCGCCGAGGCCAGGTTGGCGAGCACCAGCAGCTGCCAGAGCGGCGCGGGGCGGTCCCGCAGGCGGATACCGGCCTCCCGGGCCATCGTGCCCCCTGCCTCCGTGATCACCCGTCGTGCGATGTCCTTCCCGTGTTCGGCGGCCATGGCGGCCTCCTCCCTGACGTCTCCGCTGTGCAGGCTCCGCCGGCCGGGCGGCGCCGGGACGCTCAGTGGCCCACGGTGAAGCGCTCGTCGATGTGCCGGGGCGACTCGATCTCGTCGAGGAGCGCCACGGCGTAGTCCTCGGCGCTGATGCGGCTGGTGCCCCGGGCGTCGGCGACCAGCCGGTGGGTGTCGGTGCGGTAGCCGCAGGTGCGCTCGCCGGGCTCGACCACCGCCGGCGGACTGATGTCGGTCCAGCTGACGTCGGTGACGCCGTGCAGGAACTCCAGGGCGTCGCCGTGGGCGTGCATGGTCGCCAGGACGTCCTCGGGCAGCCCGGGAGTGTCCCACACTCGCTTGCCCGGTGCGGCCTCCAGGCTCCCCGCGCCGCCGACCCTGATGAAGCGGGGCCGGTCCTCCAGACAGCGCAGCACCTCGACGATCGTTCGGGCCGAGGGCTCGACGAGTCTGCTGTCGCCGCCGCCCACGGCGCTGACCAGGACGTCCTGGCCGCGCGCCGCAGAGGACACGTCGCCCGGATCGAGCACGTCGGCGGCCGCGACGGTGAGCCGCTCGCCCTCGTGGGGCAGCCGCGTGCGGTCTCGGGCCAGAGCGGTGACCCGATGGCCGCGTGCGAGAGCCTCGTCGACCACGCGGGATCCGATCATCCCGCTCGCTCCGAAAACGGCGATGTCGGCCATGGCGGGCCTGCCTTTCGTCGTCGCGCCCGCGGCCGGGCGCAGCGCGGACGCGCGCCGCTCCGGGTGTGCGCGTGCGGGCGGCACCCGTGCGCCGTTCCTCGCGCGGTCCCGCTACCCACCACCGCGCCCGGTAGCCGTCCGCAACGCGGAGGCCGCCGCGACCCGACCGGCGCGGCCCGGCGCAGACCCCGCCGCGGCGGCCGGGCTCTCAGTCCAGGTGCGCACGAATCCGGCGGATGTGCTCGGGCGTGGTGCGGCAGCATCCGCCGATCAGCCGGGCGCCGGCGCGCCGCCACTCCCCGGCCGCCGCGCCGAAGGCCGCGGGGTCGCGCACGCCGCGCCAGGCGCGCGCGCCGGCGTCCCAGGTCTCGCCCGAGTTGGGGTAGGCGACCGCTGGCACGCCCCGGATTCGTCCGATCAGCTCGGGGATGTGGCGCGGCGCCGTGCAGTTGGCGCCCACGGCCACCACCTGCTCGTGTCCGGCCAGCAGGGCGGCGCACTCGGCCAGCGGCGTGCCGTCGCCGATGCGCTCACCGTCGCGGCAGCTGAAGCTGAACCAGGCGAGCACGCCGGGGGTCTCCTCCAGCAGCCGCAGCAGGGCCAGCGCCTCGGTGCAGGAGGGCAGTGTCTCGCAGGCGAGCAGGTCGGCTCCGCTTTCGGCGAGCAGGTGCCAGCGTTCGCGGTGCCAGTCGGCCAGCGCGTCGGCGGTGCCCGCCCGCGGGCCGTAGTCGCCGGTGTACTCCGATCCGTCGGCGCGCGCGGCGCCGTAGGGACCGACGGAGGCGGCGACGATCCCGCCGCCGGCCTCGTCTCGGGCCTGGAGGGCCGGTTCCGTCGAGCTGGCGATCAAAACGCGTGCCTCGCCGCGGCTCATCCCGCGGGCGGCGAACCCGGCGACCGAGGCCTGGTAGGACGCGGTGATGGCGACGTCGGCTCCGGCGGCGAAGAAGTCGCGGTGGGCGCGGCGGAGGAGGCCGGGGTCGTCGCGCAGCAGCCGCGCCGACCACAGGTCGTCGCCCAGGTCGCAGCCGAGGTCCTCCAGCCGCGTGGCCAGTCCGCCGTCGAGCACGAGCGTCCGCTCGCCGGGCAGGGCGTCCATACCGCCAGCGTATGCGTCGGCGAACGGTTTCCGCGGGCGGCCGGGGCGCCGCTCAACCGGCGTCCGCGCCCCACCGGGGCCGGCGGAGGCCGTGCAGGCCAGCGTAGTCGGCCCGCTGCGGCGGCGCCCAGCCGTCGAGCAGCTCCTCGGGCGGGCGCAGCACCTCCACGGCCAGCGGTCGGCACACCTGGAGGGGGTCGCCGGCGTCGGGCCCCCACAGGTCCACCGAAAGGTCCCCGCCGGGGCAGGTCGACAGCGCCATCAGCAGGTCCGTCTCGGCGAAGAACTCGATGCGGTCGCCCGCCCGCGCGGGGCTGGCCTTCATGAAGTACCGGTCCTGGTCGTTGAGCCCGGTGCACTGGAACACGTTGAGGACGTCGTGCACGTCGAACTCGGTGAGGCCGTAGGGCATGACGGCGCGGGTGAGGTTGGAGTGGCAGTGGAAGTCGAAGTCCCCGCCGGTGAGCATCCGGTTGACGTAGGGGTCGCAGCGGGTGCCCAGCAGGTCGTGGACGCGGCCGCCCTCGGCATCGGTGCCGTAGTCGGCGAGAGTGTCGGCGGTGACGGTGGCCAGCGGCCGCAGGAAGGGCAGCGTGGACCACAGGCGGTCATAGGTGGTGATGTGGGCGGCCTGCAGCTGTCGCGTGCGCGAGGCCCACAGGCGCTCGCGGGGGTCGTGCCGGTTCCATATGTTCAGGTCGCCCACCTGGGGGCCCTCAGGGGTGCTGATCCGGCACAGGTGTCCGGCGGGCACCTCCCAGGCGCGGCCGGAGCGGATGGGCAGGGTGAACGACTCCGCGGTCGCGCAATCGGCGGCGGCCAGCCGCGCGTAGAAGGCGCGGTCCACGTCGAGGGCCCCTCCGGGGCCGGACTCCTGGTAGGCGGCGGGCGGTGATGCCATCGTCGTTCTCCCCTCGATTCGGCCCGGTGCCGGACGCCGTGCGCTGCGGCCTTCGCTTACCACGCGGCGGCATAGCGTATACCGCCGAGCAGGTGGGCGCGGAAGCCCGGGTCGGCGTAGGCGGAGGCGGGGTGGCCCAGGGCCGTGTAGAAGGAGCGCCCCGCACCGACGCGGCGGCACCAGGCGACGGGGTGGCCGGGGCCCATGCCGCCGCCCTGGTAGGAGTCCTCATCGACGGCGAGCAGGACGCGGACGTCCGCGCGCGGGTCGCGGTCGAAGTCGTACCACTCGTCGGTGAGCGTCCAGGCCGCGCCCAGGTGGGCGGTTGCGGGGTGGTCGCGGTCCTCGACGAGCACGCGGGCGGGCTGGACCTCGGGGTGGCGGGTGAAGCGGGCACCGACGAGCTCGGCGTAGAACGGCCAGTCGCGTTCGGCGGTGGAGGCCGCGTGGACGCCGCAGAAACCGCCGCCGGAGGAGACGTAGTCGGCCAATGCGGCCCGCCCCGTGCCGTCGAGGACCCCGCCGGAAGGACTGAGGAACACCACGGCGCTGTATCCGTGCAGCCGGTGGCAGGCGGCGGGGTCCTCGGAGGCCTCGACGGCGAATCCGAGGGCCCGGCCGAGCTCCCCGACCGCGCGGACTCCGGCCGGGATGGAGTCGTGCCGGTATCCGGCGGTGCGGGAGAACACGAGTACACGTTCCATGCGACGGCACCCTACTGGCGGACGGGCGCCCCGGAGGGGGCGGTAGCGGGGGCGGCCGGTGCGGTGCGTCCGCCTGCGGCCGCGGATCCGGCGGTCGCCGGAGCGCGGTGCGGGTACGACCGCGGAGTATCCGCATCAGGCGCGGCCGGCGCGCCGGTGCGCGAGGCGAGGAGGAGGCGCGGTGCTGGTTCCGGGACACGGGTGGGTGGCGAGCCGCCGCTCCTCGGTGGTGGGCAACTGCGTGGAGGCGGCGTTCACCGGGGACGCGGTGCGGGTGCGGGACTCGGTGTCGCCGCACCGGCCGCCGCTGGAGTTCGATCCGGGCGCGTGGACGGAGTTCGTGCGCTGGAGCGCCGCCGGGGCGGAGCAGGACGGGCACGGCTGATCGGGGCTTGCCGCTCAGGCCCGCGCCGGTGCCGCGCGCGGTCGGCCGGGCCGAGCGTGGCCGAGCGGGGCCGGCGGCGGCTCAGCCGCCTTCGGCGCTACCGGAGGCACGGGCGCCGTCGATCACGGCTCGCATCTCGGCGAGTTCGGGGTGGTCGGCGCCCAACCGCCGCTCGCCGCGCCGCAGCGCGTCGGCGAAGCCCTCCTCGGCCGCCTCCGCCTCTCCGCGCTCCATCCGGCTCACGGCCAGGAACAGCCGCGCGAGCGTGACCGCTGGGTCCTCGGTCCCGTCCCGCACCCCCGACTCGGCGATGAGCCGCCGGAAGCCGGATTCGGCGGCGGCGCGCTCGCCCCGGCGCAGTCGGGCGTAGCACAGGTTGACGCGCGCGAAGAGCAGGCGCTGCCCGTCGGAGGCAGGGTCGGCCTTGCGGTGGGCGACCACGGCCGCCAGTTCGGCGGCCGCCGTGTCCCAGTCCTGCCTGCGAAGTGCGACAGCGGCCAGCTGGTGGCGCTCCTCGTCGGCGTCCGGCGCGTCGGGGCCCTGGGCGCGTGTGCGGGCGGCGAGCAGGTCGCGGAAGAGGCGGTCGGCCTCGTCGAGGCGGCCGAGGTCGATGAGGGCGTCGCCGCGGTGGTGCAGGGCCCGCAGGCGTACCGGGTGGTCGGCGCCGAGGGCGTCGGCGGCTCGCCGGGCGAGTCCGGCCAGTTCGGCCGCCGCGCCGGACGCGTCGCCCCGCTGGAGGCGCTGGCGGGCGCGTCCGACGTCGGCTCCGAGGGTGTCGGGGTGGTCGGGACCCAGGGCCGCCGAGCACACCTCGGCCAGAGCGCGGTGGGCGGCCCACTCCATCGCGGGGTCGCGGTCGCGCTGGTGCTCCAGCAGGCGGGCGACCGCGCGGGCGACGGTCGCGGCGCGGTCGCCGAGCCCTTCGCGGGTGGTCTCGCCGATCAGCGGGTGGATGCGCAGAGCGCGCTCGCCGCCGACGGAGGTGAGGGCCGCCAGGCCGTGGACGGCCAGTGCGTTGAGGGCGGCGGCCAGCGCCGTCTCGTCGAGTGGTTCGTCGGGCGGCTCGACGGCGGTGCCGCCGGCCCCGCCGCGCAGCAGGGACAGGGGCAGGCGGCGCAGCGGGACCTCCAGGCCGTCGGCGCCCAGGACGGACAGCAGCCGCAGCAGGCCCGGGGCGTGCGGTGCGCTGTCCAGTAGCTCCATGGAGGCCTCCCAGACTCCGGCGAGGGTGCTGCGGCGGGGCCGGCGGCCCTTGTGGGTACGGGGGCGCGAGAGCCGGTCCACGCGCAGCACCGAGGCCGAGAGGTGGTCCCGCAGCGCACCGAGGTCGGCGAAGAGCGCGGGATGGGAGGCCGCAGCGCCCCCGGCCAGGGTGAGGGCCAGGGGGATGCCGCCGAGGCGGTCGGCGAGGGTGCGGGCGCCCGTCGCGCCGACCGGGCCGGATCGGTCGGCGAGCACGGCGGCGGCGGCGTCCGGCGCGAGCTCGCCGACCTCGCGCATCAGGGCGGGCTCCCACAGGGCGGGGTCGCCGATGCGCGTGGTGACGACGACGAGGCCGCGCGGGCTTGTGCGCAGCCAGCCCAGGCCTTCGCCGGGCCGGTGGTCGGGGTCGAGCTCCTCGGGCCGGTCGGCGTTGTCCAGCACGAGCAGCCAGGGCCGCGGCGCGGCGTCGAGGTGCCGCCAGACCCAGCGGGCGGCGCGCCGCGGGGAGGAAGCGAGCCCCTGGGCCTCGGCGCGCGCCCCGCCCGCCTCGACGGCTGCCTCCAGCAGGGCCGGGGCGACGGCGCCCGCCCGGACCCAGAACACGTCGCGGCCGCGGTCGGCGGCGCGCCGGGCGAGGGCGGCGGCCACCGCGGACTTTCCGATGCCGCCCGGCCCGGTGAGCACGACGGGGCGCTCGGCACCGTCGGCGGGAGCGGCGTCCAGTTCGGCGAGCAGGTCGTCGCGCCCGCGCAGGGGCTCGGGCGGGCGGGGGGCGTCGAGGCTGACGTCGGCAAACGCTCCGGTGGGAGCGGGCGGGTGCAGGTGGACCCCGCCGTGGATGTCGCGGGCCTGCAGCAGCATGCCGTGCACCGTCGCGACCGCTGCCGCGTTGTCGCTCATGCTGCTCAACTCCTGACGTCGTCGCGCGGTGGCCTGCTGCCCGTCGCCCGCCGCAGGACCGTCGATCTTGTAGCTATCGTGAAGGAAAGCGATTGCCATTCACGATAGCTACAAGATCGACGGGGTTCGGTCCGGTGGCGCGCCGCGGCGCCCTACTCGCCGGAGCCGTCGAGGGTGTCCAGCCAGGCGCGCACGGACGCGTTGTGCTCACCCAGGCGGGGCGGGGGGCGGTGGTCGGGCGGGGTCTCGGCGGCGGGGTCGCCCGCGTCGGCGAAGCGCACCGCGGGGCCGGGCAGTTCGATGGGGCCCAGCACCGGGTGCTCGACCTCGGCCACCAGGCCCTGGGAGCGCACCTGGTCCCACTCGTAGACCTGGTCGAGGGTGCGCACGGCGCCGCAGGGGATCCCGATGGCGCCGATGCGCTCCAGCCAGGTGTCGCGGGGGGCGGCGGCGAGCACGGCCTCGACGGCCTCGTTGAGCTCCGGGCGGTTGGCGACGCGGGAGGCGTTGTCGGCGAAGCGGGGGTCGTCGGCGTCGATGCCCAGCAGCCCGGCGAACTTCGACCACTGCCCCTGGCTGGCGACCGCGACCTGCAGCATGCCGTCAGCGCAGGTGTAGGCGCCATAGGGCGCGATGGAGGGATGGTGGTTGCCGATGGCCCGGGGCACCTCCCCGCCCACGGTCCAGCGGGTGCCCTGGAAGGCGTGCACGCCCACGATGGAGGAAAGCAGTGAGGTGCGCACCACGCGGCCGCGTCCGGTGCGCTCGCGCTCGTACAGGGCGCTGAGCACGCCGTAGGCGCCGTTCATCCCGGCCAGCAGGTCGCCGATGGGCACGCCCACCTTGGTGGGCTCCTCGGGTCCGGGGCCGGTGAGGCTCATCAGCCCGGCCTCGCCTTGGGCGATCTGGTCGTAGCCCGCGCGCCCGCCTTCGGGACCGTCGTGGCCGAAGCCGCTGATGGAGCACAGCACCAGGCGCGGGTTGAGCTCGGCCAGACGCTCTGCGGAGAACCCCAGGCGGTCCAGCACGCCGGGGCGGAAGTTCTCCACGAGCACGTCGGCGGCGCGCACCAGGCGGGTGAGGACCGAGGCGCCGTCCGCGGACTTCAGGTCCAGCTCGACGGACTCCTTGTTGCGGTTGCAGGAGAGGAAGTAGGTGCTGATCCGCTCGTCCTCGGGCCCGGTGAAGGGAGGCCCCCAGCCTCGGGTGTCGTCGCCGGTCGCGGGCTGCTCGACCTTGATCACGCGCGCGCCGAGGTCGCCCAGCAGCATGGCGGCGTGCGGCCCGGCCAGGGCCCGCGACAGGTCGACCACCACGATCCCGCTCAACGGCCCCTGGGATGTGCTCTCTCGCTCCGCCACTGGACGGGCCCCCTTCGCCTGCTCCGCGCCGGTCGCGCCGCCGCGTGGTGTCCGGTGTTGTCCCGTCATTGTGCCGACGCGCTGTGCGGGTGATCACGGCGGCCCCCGGCGAGGCGCCCGGCGACCGGCGCGGCTCAGTCGCGCAGGCCCAGGCGGCGGTAGCGCGCGTGGCGGGACGCAAGGCGCCGGTCAGGGTCGGCGCGCAGCAGCGCGGCGAGCTCGTGGCGCAGCGCAGCGCCCATCCGGGCGCAGAACTCCGCGGGTTCGTCGGCGGCGTCGGGGCGCTCGGCCACGATGCGGTCGACGATGCCGTTCGCGCGCAGCCGTGCTGTGCTCACCCCCTGCCGTTCGGCGAGCTCGGGGGCGCGGTCGGTGGTGCGGTGCACGATCGCGCTCGCTCCCTCCGGCGGCAGCGGCGACAGCCAGGCGTGCTGCGCGCCGACGACGCGGTCGGCCGGAACCAGCGCCAGCGCGCCTCCGCCGGTGCCCTGGCCCATGAGCACGGCCAGGGTCGGTGCGCGCAGGGTGACCAGCTCCGCCAGGCAGCGGGAGATCTGGCCGGCCAGGCCCTGCTCCTCGGCCTCGCGGGACAGTGCCGCGCCGGGCGTGTCGATGACGGTGACCAGCGGCAGGTCCAGTTCCTCGGCGATGCGCATGCCGCGGCGCGCCTCGCGCAGCGCGGCCGGGCCGAGCGGGTGGTCGCTGGTCTGCCGGGAGCGGTCCTGGCCCAGCAGGACGCACGGGGCGCCGCCGAAGCGGGCCAGGGCGAGCAGCAGGCCGGGGTCCGCCTCGCCCTCGCCGGTGCCCTTGAGGGGGACGACGTCGCCTGCGGCGCGCCGCAGGAGTGCGCGCACGCCGGGGCGGTCGGGGCGCCGGGAGCGGGTGATCGACTCCCACGCGGGCACGTCGGCGGCCGGCTCCTCGGGAACGGCGGGCTCCTCGGGCAGCTCGCCGGCGCGGGCGAGCAGCACGTTGAGGGTGCGGTCGGCGGTTGCGGGCAGCTCCTCGACGCCGAGGACGGCGTCGACGAGGCCGCGGCGGTGGAGGTTCTCCGCCGACTGCACGCCTTCGGGAAAGGGCCGGTCGTAGAGCTGCTCGTAGACGCGGGGGCCGAGGAAGCCGATCAGCGCGCCCGGTTCGGCGACGGTGACGTGGCCCTGGGAGCCCCAGGAGGCCAGGACGCCGCCGGTGGTGGGGTGGCGCAGGTAGACCAGGAAGGGCAGGCCGGCGGCCTTGTGCGCCGCAACGGCCGCCGAGATCTTGACCATCGTCAAGAACGCGACGGTGCCCTCCTGCATGCGGGTGCCCCCGGAGGCGGGTGCGGCCAGCAGCGGGAGGCGCTCGGCGGTGGCGCGTTCGACCGCGGTGGTCAACCGCTCAGCGGCGGCGACCCCGATCGAGCCGGCGAGGAAGCCGAACTCGCAGGCCACGACTGCGACGCGGCGGCCGCGCAGCAGGCCCTCGCCGGTGACGACGGCCTCGTCGCAACCGCTGCGCTCGCGGGCCCGTGCCAATTCGGCGGCGTAGCCGGGGTCGGGCGCCACGTCCAGTGGCGGCCCGTCCCAGGAGCGGAACGAGCCGGAGTCCAGCGTCGCCTCCAGCAGCTCGTGCGCGCCGTATCCGCGGCCCATGGCACCTCCGTCGGCAGTCGCGGCCGGTCGCCGCACCGGCCGGGCGCGGCCGCGTGGTCGAACTCTAGCCGCGGTCCGTCCGGGGCGTCAGCCGCGGGCGGCGGCGCGGCGGCGCTCCGATTCTCCTATTGCCCGATAGGAAAAACAGAGTTAATATCCCACTAAGTCTATAGGGAAAGCATGGTTCCAGCCCGGAAGGCGACACCGCATGCAGACACTCGTCATCTTCGCCCTGATCGGACTGCTGGCCCAACTCGTGGACGGCAGCCTGGGGATGGCCTACGGCGTCACCTCCACCACCCTGCTGCTGGCCGCGGGCACCACCCCCGCGGCCGCCTCGGCCACCGTGCACCTGGCCGAGATCGGCACCACGCTGGCCTCGGGCGCCGCCCATTGGCGGCTGGGAAACGTCGACTGGCGGGTGGTCCGGCGCATCGCCCTGCCCGGGGCGATCGGCGCGTTCGCCGGGGCGACGTTCCTCAGCGGGCTGTCCACCGCGGTCGCGGCGCCGCTGATGTCGGTCGTGCTGCTGGTGCTGGGCGCCTATGTGCTGGTGCGCTTCACGCTCTGGCCGCTCTCGCGCGCCCGGCTGGGCAGGCCGGTCCGCCGGCGCTTCCTGGTGCCCCTGGGCCTGGCCGGCGGGTTCCTCGACGCCACCGGCGGTGGCGGCTGGGGCCCGGTGGGCACGCCGGCGCTGCTGGCCGGCGGACGGATCGAGCCCCGCAAAGTGATCGGCTCGATCGACACCAGCGAGTTCATCGTCGCCCTCGCCGCCAGCGCAGGGTTCTTCGCAGGGCTCGGCGGCGCGGGGATCAACCCCCTCTGGGCGGGCGGCCTGCTGATCGGAGGCGTGGTGGCGGCGCCCATCGCGGCATGGATCGTGCGGCTGGTGCCGCCGCGGGTCCTCGGCTCGGCGGTAGGCGGATTCATCGTGCTGACCAACGCCCGCAGCCTGCTGGAGGCGGTGTGGCCCGGGGCGGCGCCGATCGTCCCGGCTGCCGTCTACGCGGCGCTTGCCGCGGCCTGGGCGGCGGCCCTCACCTGGTCGGTGCGCGCGCACCTGGCCGAGCGCGCCTCCGCGGGCGCCGCCGGCGGGCCGAGCCGCATCCGGGCCGACGCGGCCGAGTAGCGGCCCGCGCCCGACCAGGGCCGGGGCCGCGCGGGGGCGCGGCCCCGGCCCGGTGCCGTTCTGGGCACCGGGCGCCCTCAGCCCAGCAGCTCCTGTGCCGTGTCCGCATCGGTGACCAGGGTCGAAATCAGTCCGCTGCGCAGCACCACGCCGATGGCCTCGGTCTTGCCCGGGCCGCCGGCCACCGCGATCACCTCGGGCACGCGTGCCAGCTGGGCGTCGGTGATGGCCAGGACCCGCTCGTCGAGCTCGCTGTGCACCCGGGTGCCCTCGGAGTCGAACAGCTGCGCGGAGATCTCGGCGCGCACGCCCCGTTCGCGCAGCTCCTCGCGCGGCCCGGGATCCAGGCAGGAGTAGACCGTCGAGCTCTGCTCGTCCCAGCCGCCGATGGAGACCACCGCCTTGGTCAGCCGGTCGAAGCGGGTCAGCGCACCGGCGATGCCCGGATCGGAGCGCAGCGCGCGGGCCGTGGTCGCGTCCGGCAGTATCAGCGGCGCGTAGATGGGGTAGGCGGAACCGCCGGAGAGCTGGGCCGCACGCCGCACCGACTCCACCGACCCCTCGCTGGCGTCCTCGCCGTAGGTGCGGTGCGAGACGACTCCGCCCAGCTGCACCGTCGTGCAGTGCGCGAGCCGGGTCAGCTCGGCGCCGACGGCGTTGACGGTGCGCCCCCAGGCGAACCCGAGCACGTCGTCGTCCTCGACGATCTCGGCCAGCAGGTCGGCGGCCACCGCGCCGAGCTGGCGGTGGGTCTCGGCCGCGTCCTCGGAGCCGTCGACCACGATGGCGCGTTCCAGTCCGAAGGCCGCGCGCAGCCGATCGGAGAGGTCGGGGTCGATCCGGGCGGGCACGCGGATGGAGATCCGCACGATTCCGCTCTCCCGCGCTGTATCCAGTGCGCGGGCGACCTTGAAGCGACTTACGCCGAACTCCTCGGCGATCTCCACCTTGGAGCGCCCGTCCAGATAGAACCGGCGCGCGACGGTGGAGACCAGCACCAGTTCGGCGGGCCCTTTGAACGGCGATTTTCGCTGCTGGGGGGCAGCGGGGCCGCCCTCTCCCCCGGTGCCCGCCACCCTGCTCACCTGATCACTACTCCGCTCATACGTTAAGCATACGTTGACACGGCTTTTCGAATGGGTTTTGAATGTGCTTCATCACATGAGCATCGTAACGCTCAGGTGAGCGAGTCGAACACCGGTGTGCGGAATCACGCACGCCCATCGTCCGTGGACAAGGAGCGGCAGTGCGCGCAGCGATCATCGAACGTCCGGGAAGTGTCACCGTGGGGGAACGGCCCGATCCGACCCCCGCGGCCGACGGCGTGGTGCTGCGCGTGGGAGCCTGCGGCATCTGCGGCACCGACCTGCACATCGCCGACGGCGAGTTCCCGCCCAGCCCCTACCCCCTGGTGCCCGGCCACGAGTTCGGCGGCGAGGTCGTGGCAGTGGGCCCGCAGGCGCCGGGCGGGCTGCGCGAGGGCGACCGGGTGGCGGTGGACCCCTCCCTGTTCTGCGGTTACTGCGAGTACTGCCGCGCCGGGCGCGGCAACCTGTGCGCCAACTGGGGTGCCATCGGCGACACCGTCGACGGCGCCTTCGCCGAGTACGTGGCCGCACCCGCCGTCAACTGCTATCCCCTGCCCGAGCACGTCGGCGACCGCGAGGCCGCGCTGATCGAGCCGCTGTCCTGCGCGGTGCACGGCGTGCGACGCATCGGCGTGCACACCGGAGAGCGCTTCCTGCTGCTCGGCGCGGGCACCATGGGCCTGCTGCTGCAGCAGCTCCTGCAGCAGGGCGGCGCGCGGGTCACCGTCGTCGACCGCAACACCGAGCGGCTGAAGCTGGCCACGGCGCTGGGCGCCGCCGCCACCGCCACCGCCACCGCCGATCTCGACGACGAGCGCTTCGACGCCGCGGCCGACGCGACCGGCGCCCCCGCGGCGATCGAGGACGCGTTCTGGGCGCTGCGCCGCGGCGGGCGCCTGCTGGTCTTCGGCGTGGCGCCGGACGACGCCCGCGTCTCCCTGTCGCCCTTCCGCATGTACAACGACGAGATCACCGTGGTCGGCTCAATGGCCGTGCTGCACAGCTACGGCGCCGCGCTGGACCTCCTGGCGGCGGGCCGGGTGCGCACGGACGAGCTGCTCACCCACGCCCTGCCGCTGGCCGAATTCCCCGGGGCCCTCGACCTGATGCGCTCGGGGGCCGGTGTGAAGGTGCAGGTCCTGCCCACCGCCTCAGCCTGACGAGACGGAGTTTCGACCGTGGATAAGGAGAACCCGTTGCCGAGCACGAAACGCCGCCCCGGGCGGCTCGCGGCGCTGGGCGCTGCAGGCGCCGCGGTGTCGCTGGTGTCGGGCTGCGCGGGCGCGGGTGCCGTCGCCGCGGGCGGCGACGGCACCACGCTGGTCGTGGCCATCGTGTCCAACCCCCAGATGGAGGACGCCATCTCGCTGCGCGCGGACTTCGCGCGCGAGCACCCCGACGTCAACCTGCGCTTCGTCACGCTGCCGGAGAACGAGGCCCGCGCCAAGATCACCACCTCGATCGCCGCCGGCGGCGGCGAGTTCGACGCGGTGATGATCAGCAACTACGAGACCCGCATGTGGGCCGAGAACGGGTGGCTGGCCAACCTGCAGCCGCACATCGACGCAACCGAGGGCTACGACGACGAGGACTTCCTGGAGCCGATCCGCGAGGACCTCTCCTACCAGGGCGACATGTACTCGGTCCCCTTCTACGGCGAGTCGTCGTTCCTTGCCTACCGCAAGGACCTGTTCGAGAAGGCCGGCGTCGAGATGCCGGAGAACCCCACCTGGACGGAGGTCGCCGACCTGGCGGCGAAACTCGACGGCGTCGAGGAGGGCGTCGCCGGGATCTGCCTGCGCGGCCTGCCCGGCTGGGGCGAGGTGCTCGCCCCCTTCAACAGCATGCTCAACACCTTCGGCGGGCGCTGGTACGACCGGAACTGGAACGCCGAGCTCACCTCGCCCGAGTTCCGCCGCACCGCGGAGTTCTACGTGGACACGGTGCGCGAGCACGGCCAGCCCGGCGCGGCCAACAGCGGGTTCGGCGACTGCCTGACCCACTACAGCCAGGGCAACGCCGCCATGTGGTACGACGCGACGGCCATGGTCAGCAGCGTGGAGGACCCCGAGTCCAGCAAGGTCGTCGGAAAGAGCGGGTACGCCCCCGCGCCCGTGCAGAAGACCGGCTACGGCGGCTGGCTCTACACCTGGTCGCTGGCCATTCCCGCGTCCTCCCAGCACAAGGACGCCGCCTGGGACTTCCTGTCGTGGATGACCGACAAGGAGTACATCCGAATGGTCGGCGAGGAGTACGGCTGGCAGCGCGTTCCGCCGGGCAGCCGCGTGTCGACCTTCGAGAACCCCGAGTACCAGGAAGCCGCGTCGGCCTACGCCGAACCGATGCGCGAGGGCATCGAGAACGCCGACCCGAAGAACCCGGGCACCCGGCCGGTCCCCTACACCGGCATCGGTTTCCTGGCCATTCCCGAGTTCCAGGACCTGGGCACGCGGGTGAGCCAGCAGCTCAGCGCGGCGATCGCCGGACAGATCAGCGTCGACGAGGCGCTGGAGCAGAGCCAGCAGTACGCGCAGTCGGTCGGCGACAGCTACAAGGAGGCACAGTGAGCATTCCACGACGCCGCCGCCGGCGGGCGGCGCGCACCGTCCGGGGGAGGCTGCCGCGATGAGCGCGACCGCCGCCGCACCCGCCCCTCAGCGGCCCGCGCCCGCCGCCCGGACCGCCAAGCGCACCGAGCGCGCCCGCGGCTGGTCGCTGCGTGCCCCGCTGCTGCCGGCGCTGATCTTCACGATCCTGGTCACCCAGCTGCCGTTCCTGTTCACCATCTACTACTCGCTGCAGTCGTGGAACCTGGTCCGCCCCGGATCGGGGAGCTTCACCGGCCTGGCCAACTACGCCGCAGTCCTGACCGACGCGCAGTTCCTCGGCGCAGCCCTGAACACCGTGGTCATCACCGCCTCATGCGTCCTGCTCTCGATGGCGGTCGGGATCGGCCTCGCGATGCTGCTGGACCGCAAGTTCGCGGGCCGCGGCGTGGTCCGGACCCTGCTGATCACACCGTTCCTGATCATCCCGGTGGCCACCGCGCTGCTGTGGAAGACCACCATGTTCGACCCGGTCTTCGGGCTGATCGGGTTCGTGCTCACGCCCTTCGGGCTCGGCGACGTCGACTGGGTGTCGCAGTTCCCGGTGGTGTCGGTGGTCACCGCGCTGGTGTGGCAGTGGAGCCCGTTCATGATGCTGCTGGTGCTGGCCGGGCTGCAGAGCCAGGGCGACGACGTCATCGAGGCCGGCCAGGTCGACGGCGCAAGCAAGTGGCAGATGTTCACCAACATCACGCTGCCGCACCTGCGGCGCTACATCGAGCTGGGCGTGCTGCTGGGGTCGATCTACGTGGTCAACACCTTCGACACGATCTACATGATGACCCAGGGCGGCCCCGGCACGGCGAGCGCGAACCTGCCGTTCTACATCTACCAGCGGACCTTCCTCGGGTTCGACATCGGCCAGTCGGCGGCGATGGGCGTCGTCGTGGTGATCGGCACCATCGCGGTGGCGATGCTCGCGCTGCGGCTGATCTTCCGCACGTTCATGTCCGATCAGGAGGCGAACTCGTGACCGCCACCGCCCCCGCACCCCGGCCCAGCGCGGCCGCCTCCCCGACCCCGCGCCCGGCGGCGGCGCGCGCCACGCGGCGCGGCGGCGTCGGCGGGGCCGCTCTGACGGCGCTGACGTGGGTCATCGCCCTGGTGTTCGTCGCCCCGGCCCTGTGGCTGGTGCTGACCTCCTTCAAGAGCGAGGCCATCGCCCAGACCGACCCCCCGACGCTGTTCTTCCAGCCGACGCTGGACCAGATCGTCGGCGTCATCGACTCCGACTTCCTGCCGTACCTGGCCAATTCGCTGATCGCGACCCTGGCCTCGACGGCGCTCGTCCTGCTGCTGGGCACGCCCGCCGCCTACGCGCTGTCCATCCGCCCAGTCCGGCGCACCAAGGACGTGCTGTTCTTCTTCATCTCCACCAAGATGCTGCCTGTGGTGGCCGTGATCGTGCCGATCTACGTCGCCGCGGCCGAGGTCGCCATGCTGGACAACATCTGGACGCTGGTGGTGCTCTACACCGCGATGAACCTGCCGATCGCGGTGTGGATGATGCGCTCGTTCTTCCTGGAGGTCCCCTCGGGGGTGGTCGAGGCCGCGCAGATGGAGGGTGCGAGCCTGCCGCGGGTGCTGTGGTCGGTGATGCTGCCGATCATGGCTCCCGGCGTCGCCGCGACGGCGCTGATCTGCATGATCTTCTCCTGGAACGAGTTCTTCTTCGCGGTGAACCTGACAGCCTCGCAGGCGGCCACCGTTCCGGTGTTCCTCGTCGGGTTCATCACCAGTGAAGGGCTCTACTGGGCGCAGCTGGCGGCCGCCGCCACCCTGGCGTCTCTGCCGATCGTGATCATCGGCTGGATCGCCCAGCGCCAGCTGGTGCGGGGCCTGTCCATGGGCGCGGTCAAATAAGGCGGGGCCGACACAGGGGACGGGGCGGCCGGGAGCCGCGGCCGGTTGCGGGGCCGCGGCGCACCGGCCGCCCCGCTGCGTCCCCGCGGGCGCGGGCCGGGCAGAATGGGGCCGGACGCGACACCGAGCCGCCGCCGGAAGGGAACGCCGCATGGGCCTGAGGATCGGACTTCTGGGCACCGGCTACTGGGCACGGGAGACCCAGGGCGCGGCGCTGGCCGCCCACCCCGGCGCCGAGTTCGCCGGTGTGTGGGGGCGCGACGCCGAGCGGACCCGGGCCCTGGCCGACCGCTACGGCGTGGCCGCCTACTCCGACTCCGACGCCCTCATCGCCGACGTCGACGCCGTGGCGATCGCGCTGCCGCCGGACGTGCAGGCCGAGGCGGCGCTGCGCGCCGCGCGGGCGGGGCGCCACCTGCTGCTGGACAAACCGGTGGCCTTCACCACCGAGGCATCCGGCGCCATCGCGGCCGAGACCGGGCGCCGCGGACTGGCGAGCGTCGTCTTCTTCACCATGCGCTTCTCCCCGGGCGTCGAGGCCTTCCTGCGCGAGACCGCCGCGGCCGGGAGCTGGGACGGCGCCCAGGGCGTCATGCTGGCGTCGGCGCTCAGCACGGACAGCCCCTTCGCCGCGTCGCCGTGGCGCCGGGAGCGCGGCGGGCTGTGGGACATCGGCCCGCACGCACTGTCGGTGCTGCTGCCGGTGATGGGACCGGTAGAGGAGGTCACCGCGGTGGCGGGACCGCGCACGACCACGCACCTGCTGCTGGGCCACCGCGGCGGGAGCGTCAGCTCGCTGGCGTTGACCCTGGAGGCCCCGCCCGAGGGGGCCCGCAAGGAGTTCCTCTACCACGGCGCAAGCGGCGTGGCCCGCCTTCCCGAGGCCGAACTGGGCCCGGTGCCCGCGTTCTCGGCGGCGATCGACAGGCTGCTGGCCGCGGCCGCGCAGGGAGCGGGCGCCCCCGCGGACCCGTGCGGCATCGGGTTCGGCCATGAGGTGGTCGCGGTTCTGGAGGCGGCGGCGCTCGCGCTGGAGCGGCGCGCGACGGTGCGCCTCGGCGCGTCCGAAGACTGAGGAGGGCGGCGCAACGCCTCGCCGGCTCCGGGCCCGGCCCTCAATGGGGCGGCCGCCGCGCCGAGCGGCGCAGCATGTCCACCATGGCCGGCACCGGTGCCGGCGGCCGTCGGCGGTGCACGATGGAGATCTCTCGGGCCAGCGCGGCGCCGCCGGGCGGAGCCGCCACCCAGCCCCCGCCCGGCGCGGCGTCCAGGATCATGCGCGGCACCAGGCCGATCCCCACGCCCGCGCGGATCAGCGCCAGCATGACCTCGTAGTCGCGGGTCTCGTAGGCGACCGGCAGGCGCACGCCCTCGTCCGCGGCGGCCGACTCCAGAGCGACGCGGTTGGAGATGCCGGGCGCGCCGCAGATCCACTCCTGATCGGTGAGGTCGGCCAGGCGCGGCGCGGCGCCCGCCGCCGGGTGGCCCTCGGGCAGCACCAGCAGCAGCGGGTCGACCAGGATGCGCTCGCGGTGCAGGCCCGTCGACGCAGGCGGTTGCACCCCCGGGTAGCGGTGCGTGATGAGCAGGTCGAGCTCGCCGGAGGTGACCAGCCCGTAGCCGTCGGGCGGCTCCACGTCCGAGAGCGACAGCCGCACCTGCGGGTGGGCCTGCCCGAACGCGGCCAGCGCGCCCGGCACGAGCAGCTTGCCCGCGCTGGCGAAGGCGCCCAGCGACAGCCGCACCTGCGCCTCGCCGGCGGCTGCGCGCACCGCCACCTCGGCGTCGCGCAGCTCACCGACGACCCGCTCTCCGTAGGCCAGCAGCACCCGGCCGGCGCGGGTCAGCCGCACTCCAGTGCGCGAGCGCTCCACCAGCGCGCACCCCACCTCCCGCTCCAGCTTGGTGAGCTGCTGGGACAGTGCGGGCGCCGTGAAGGACATGCGTTCGGCGGCCGCGGCGATCGAGCCCGCGTGGGCGACCTCGACCAGCACGCGCACCCGGTCGGCGTCCAGCACCGGACCACCCCCACCGGATCAAAGCTGTGCTTAATCATCTTAAGCAACCGCAACTTTAACTTAAGCTCGCAACAGGGCAGTCTGGAGGCATGACAGCCACGACCTCCCTGCCCAGCTCCGCCGACGTCGCCGCGGCGGCCGAGCGCATCGCCGCCCACGCCCGGCGCACGCCGGTGCTGAGCGCGCGCGTGGACGGGCGCCCGCTCTCCCTGAAACTGGAGCACCTGCAGATCACCGGCGCGTTCAAGCTCCGGGGGGCGCTGAACGCGATGCTGGCAGCGGGCGCGCCGCAGCGGGTGGTGACCGCCTCCGGCGGCAACCACGGACTCGGTGTGGCGGCCGCGGCGCGGATGCTGGGGACCGAGGCGCTGGTCTACGTGCCCGAGACCGTTCCCGAAGCCAAGGCGCGCCGCCTGGAGGCCTCCGGCGCGGAGCTCATCCGCACCGGCGCCCACTACGCCGAGGCGGCCGAGGCCGCACGCGCCCGCGCCGGCGCCGAAGGGCTGCGCTACCTGCATGCCTACGACGACCCCGACGTTGTGGCCGGCCAGGGCACCATCGGCCACGAGATCGCCCGCGAGGCCCCCGAGTGCGACAGCGTGGCGGTGGCCGTGGGGGGCGGCGGCCTGGTGGCCGGCGTGCGCCTGGGCGCGGCCGGGCTGCGCGTGACCGGTGTGGAGCCCGAAGGCTGCCGCAGCCTGCACGCCGCGCTGGCCGCGGGCGAGCCGGTGGACACTCCCGTCGACTCGGTCGCCTCCTCCGCGCTGGGCGCGGCGCGAGTGGGCGACGTGCCCTTCGCCGTGCTGCGCGCGCACCCCGTCGACACCGCCCTGGTCACCGACATCGAGATCACCGCGGCGCGCGACCGGCTGTGGGAGGAGTTCCGCATCGCCGCCGAGCCGGCCGCCGCCGTCCCCTTCGCCGCCTGGCTGGCCGGCCGGATCCCCGGCGAGCACACCTGCCTGGTGGTCTGCGGCGCCAACGCCTCCTGGACTCCCGAGGGATAGCCCTCCCCGCGTCCGCGCCGCCGCCGGGCCGTGCCGGGCGCCCGGCACGGCCCGGCACGGCGGATCGCCGCCCATGGCCCGCGCCCGGAACGCCTTCCGCGTCCGGGGCCGGCCGGCCCGCTCGGCGGTGCGGGAGGCGGGGTCCGCTCGGGCGTAGCGCGTCGGCCTCCGATAACCTGACCCGGTCGGGGACCGCCGGGCGGACGCGTGAGCGTGGGGACGCGCCGGATCGGGCGGTGCGGCCGCGCTCGCGCTCGGAGGGGGACACAGTGCTCTACGACACCGCGCGCATCGTCGGATCGCGGGTGGGCCGCGTGCTGTACCGGCCGACCGTCGAAGGCCTGGAGCACATCCCCGCCACCGGCCCCGTCGTCTTGGCCGCCAACCACCTCTCCTTCTGCGACAGCGTCGTCATCCCGCTGGCGGTGCCGCGCCGCGTCCGGTTCCTGGCCAAGGCCGAGTACTTCTCCGGCACCGGGTTGAAAGGACGGCTGTCGCGGGCGGCCTTCACCTCGCTGGGCGCGGTCCCGGTCGACCGCGGCAGCGGCGGCGGCGCGCTGGAGGCGCTGGAGATCGGGCTTCGCCGGCTCAAGGACGGCGAGGTGTTCTCGATCTACCCCGAAGGCACACGCTCTCCCGACGGGCGGCTCTACCGCGGCCGCACGGGCGTCGCCCACCTTGCGCTGACCTCGGGCGCACCCGTGGTACCCGTGGGGCTGTCCGGGACCGAGCGCATCCAGCCGATCGGCGCCCGGCTGCCGCGCATCGCGCCCGTCACCGTGCGCTTCGGCGCGCCGCTGGACTTCTCCGCGGGCTACGGCCACCTCCGGACCGGGCGGGCGCGCCGACTCGTCACGGACGAGATCATGGCCGCCGTGCAGCGGCTGACCGGCCAGGAGGAGGCCGGGACCTACAACGACCGCACCTCGGGCGAGTGACCGCTTCCGGGCTCCCGTCCGTGCGGTGCCCGCGCCGCGAGTGCGGACACCGCACGGACGGGTTCAACCGCGGGGCAGGCGCTCGGCCAGCCAGGCCTCGACGTCGTCGGCGGCGCGCGGCAGCGCAGCGGAGAGCACGCGGTTGCCTTCGGCGGTGACGAGGACGTCGTCCTCGATTCGCACGCCGATACCGCGCAGCTCCTCGGGCACGGTGAGGTCGTCGGGCTGGAAGTACAGCCCCGGCTCGACCGTGAGCACGGTGCCGGGCCGCAGCTCGCCGTAGAGGTGGACCTCGGTGCGCGACCGGGCGCAGTCGTGCACGTCCAGACCGAGCATGTGCCCGGTGCCGTGCAGGGTGTAGCGCCGCTGCAGGCCGAGCTCGACGACGCGGTCGGCCGGGCCGTCGAGCAGGCCCCACTCGACCAGCCCTTCGGCCAGTACGCGCTGGGCGACCTCGTGGTATCCGGTGAAGGAGCGCCCCGGCGCGACGGCCGCGATCGCCGCCTCCTGGGCGGCGTAGACCAGCTCGTACACGCGCCGCTGCACACGGTCGAACCGGCCCGAGACCGGCAGGGTGCGGGTGACGTCGGCGGTGTAGAGGGTCGTGGTCTCGACGCCGGCGTCGAGCAGCAGCAGTTCCCCCTCGCGCACTGGGCCGTCGTTGCGCATCCAGTGCAGCGTGGTGGCGTTGGGGCCGGAGGCGGCGATGGTGCCGTAGCCGACGTCGTTGCCCTCGACGCGGGCGCGCAGGAAGAACGTCCCCTCGATGTAGCGCTCCGAGGTGGCCCGGGCTCCGGGCAGCGCGGCGGCGACGTCGCCGAAGCCCCGCACCGTGGCGTCGACGGCGCGCTGCAGCTGGGCGACTTCCCATTCGTCCTTGACCAGCCGCTGGTCGTGCAGGGCGACGGCCAGTTCCTCGTCGCGTTCGGCGGCGGCCGCGCCGTCCTCGGCCGTGTCGGCGCGCACGCCCGCGACCACGTCGTCCAGGGAGGCGTCGTGGCCGCGCAGGATGCGCACCGGAACCGCCGGCGCGTCGCGGAGCGCGTCGGGCAGGCGGCCCACGTCGTCGGTGTCGGCGCCCAGGCGCTGGGCGGACTCGGCGAGGCTGTGGCGGCGCCCGCTCCACAGTTCGCCGTGTCCGTCGAGCCAGAACTCGCCGTTCTCGCGATTGGAGCGGGGACGCAGGTAGACGGTGGCGTCGTGGCCGCCGCCCGGACGGGGCTCCAGCACCACGCACCCGTCGTCGGAGAGGTCGCCGCTGAGGTAGACGTAGTCGCAGGAGGGCCGGAACGGGTACTCGGTGTCGTTGGAGCGGGTCGTGAGGTTGCCCGCGGGGACGACCAGCCGCTCGCCCGGGAAGCTTGCGCTGAGGGCGGCGCGGCGCTTGGCCGTGTAGGCGGCCTGCTCGATCGGCTCGGGATCGCGGATCTCGGTGTCGGCCCACCCGGTGCGCATCCACGCGGCGAGTTCCTCCGACACCCCCTGGGACTGGCCGTTCTTGCGCGGGGTGAACACCGGTGCCTGGGCGGCGCCGTCCCCCTCCGCCTCGGGCTCGCTGCTGTGGTGTTCACTCACGGTTGTGCCTCCCGGTCACGGCTCGACGCTGGTGGGGCCGCTTGTGGCGGCCCCTCTCCATCCTACGGCCGGGCGGAGGCGCACACCGGCGCCGATCCGCCGCCTGCGGACCGCGGCCGCGCCCCCGGGCACAGCAACGCCCGCATCGCGGGGACCCGGCCGGGGCGGGGGTCAGCGCGGCGGCGCGTTCGGCCCGTATCGGGTGTCCCGGTCCTCGGGGTCGGAGGGGTCGGCGGAGTTGCCGACGATCACCGCGATGGGCGGCAGCACCATGGCCACGGCGCACATCGCCAGCGCCCACCCGGTGCCCAGCAGATGGTAGACGGGCAGCGACCCGCCGAAGAGCACCAGGCAGGCGGTCATCAGTCCGACATAGCGGCGCTTGCGCCGTCGCATGCTTCCAGCCTAGCTCCGATCCCGGCGCTCCGGTCAGCGGAGGCGCCGATCCGGCTGCGGGCGGCCCGGCGGGCGTGTCGGCCCGCCCGCGGCCCCGGACGCCGCCGCCGTCCCCCGCGCCGGCCCGGTGCGGCCGGCTGCCGGTCGGGCCGCACGCCCCCGCTCATGGGCGCTTTCCGCGTCCGGCCAGGTGGCGGGGTCCGTCAGGGCCGCCAACCCGCCGCGCACGTCGTATCCCGCGGCCGCCAGCCGCTCGCGGGCGCGGACGGCCCGCTCCACGGTGGCGCGGTCGAACAGGCGCAGGTAGAGCGGGGTGGGCATGCGGTCGAGACCGGCGCGCGCCGCCCGCAGTGCGGCGGTGGTCGCAGCGCCGACTCCGGGCGGCTCGGGCAGGACGCGGTACGCGCGGCGGGCCCAGTCGGGCAGGGCGTAGTAGGACAGCGCGCCCACCGGCAGCCACAGCGGTTTCAGCCACGCCAGTCCGCTGAGCCGCTCGGGCACCGCGGGCCACAGCAGGAAGCGCACGGCCGCGGCGGCTTCGGGCGTGGCCGACAGCAGCGGGCGCGTCCGCGCCAAATAGGCGCGCATCTGCGCGACCGAGGCGGGCACCTCGGCGGGGTCCAGTCCGACCAGGGCCGCGGTCCGGGTCTGCTCGGCGAAGTAGGAGTCGGCCTCGCGCCCGCTCAGCCGCACCCCCGCGCGTGTGACGACCTCCAGGTAGGAGACCACTTCGGCGCAGTGCACCCACAGCAGCAGTTCCGGCTCGTCGACGCGGTGCGCCCGCCCCGTTGCGGGGTCGGTGAAGCCCAGTCGGGCGTGCACGGCGCGCACCCGCCGGCCCAGGTCGGCGGCCTCCTGGGGGGTGCCGTAAGTGGTGGTGGCGACGAAGTCGGCGGTGCGGGTCAGCCGTCCTGTGGGGTCGTCCATGAAGTCCGAGCACTGCCAGACCCCCTGCATCGCCAGCGGATGCAGCGCCTGCAGCATGAGGGCGCGCACGCCCGCGACCCACATGGCGCGGTCGATCTGCACGCGCCACGTGGCGCTTCGGGGTGAGGCGACGGTCGGCTGCATCGGCCCGCTCCCTGTCCGCCCGGAACCGTGTCGGTCGGCCGACCGGCCGGAGTCCGGACGTTCACCGCGACGACGCCACCGAGTCTAGCCACCGCACGGGTCCCGCACAGCGGGCGGAGTAGCCTTACCCGGGCCGGGTTCCACCCACCAGCTGGAGGCAGACATGGCGGACATTCTCGCCCCCGACACCGAGGCGCTGACCCTGCGCCGCGGCGACCTGGAGTTCGACGCGCTGGCGGCCGGACCGGCCGACGGACCGCTCGTGCTGTTCCTGCACGGCTTCCCCGAGTTCGCCACGTGCTGGCGCCGGCACCTGGCGGCGGCCGCCGAGGCGGGCTATCGCGCGGTCGCGGTCGACCAGCGCGGCTACTCGCCGGGGGCCCGTCCGCTCAACGCCGAGGACTACGCGGTGCCGGAGCTGGTGGGCGACGTCACGGCCTTCGCCGACGCCCTCGGGGCCGAGCGCTTCCACCTGGTCGGCCACGACTGGGGCGGAGTGGTCGCCTGGCCCGCGGCGGCCCGGCACGCCGAGCGGGTGGCGAGCCTGACGGCGCTTTCCACACCGCACCCCGCCGCGCTGTCGGAGGCGGTGGCCGCATCGCCCGAGCAGCGCGAGGCGCTGTCCTACATCCGCCTTTTCCAGACCCCCGGCGCCGCGGAGGAGTCGCTGCTCGACAACGACGCCGCGGGCCTGGTCGGCGTCTACGAGGGCCGGGTGCCCGAGGACCTGGTCGCCGACAACGTCCGCCGCCTCGCGCAGGCCGGCGCGCTCACGGCGGCGCTGAACTGGTACCGCGCACTGGGGCTGGACGGCGGCTCCACCGACGCCCCCGCGATCAGCGTGCCCACGCTGTACGTGTGGGGCACCCGCGACGTGGCGTTCACCGCCCGGGCCGCGCGCGGCACCGGCGAGTGGGTCGCCGCGCCCTACCGCTACATCGAGCTGGAGGGGTTCTCGCACTGGCTCCCCGAGGAGGCGGCCGAGCGGACGATCCCGCCGCTGCTGGAGCACCTGGCCGCGGCCGAGGAGGACTGAGCGGACCCGCACCCCCGCCCTCCCCGTTGATCTTGTAGCTATCGTGAATTAAAACGATTTCCTTATACGATAGCTACAAGATCAACGGCGCTAGAGGCCGGCCGCGATGCCGGCGACCACGCGGGCGGCCGGCAGTTCGGACGCTGAGCGGAAGCCCGTTCCCGCCCACAGGTGCAGCGTTTCGGCGTCCGCGGTGCGGGCGGCGGCCGCGCGGATGGGCGCGGTCATGTGGTGCACCTGCGGGTAGGCGCCTGGAGCCACTCCGCCGTGCTCGGCCGCGAACCGGTTCGCCAGGGCGCGCGCCCGGCGCCCGCTGAAGGCGCGGGTGACCACGGTGCGGGTGAAGCGCTCCCGCGCCAGGGCGTCCTTATGCACCCTCGAAGCGCCGCTCTCCAGCGTGCGCAGCAGTGCGGTGCCCAGCTGAGCGGCGACCGCGCCGCCCGCGAGGGTGCGCGCCGCCGACGCCGCGTCGGCGATCCCGCCCGCGGCGACGACGGGCACGCGCACCCGGCCGCGCACCTCGGCCAGCAGCTGCGCGAGCGGGGTGCTGCGCTCGTGGGTGTCCTCGAACGAGGCCTGGTGGCCGCCCGCCTCGGCGCCTTGGACACACAGCGCGGCGGCCCCCGCTTCGGCGGCGGCGTCGGCTTCCTCTGCCGTGGTGACGGTGACCAGCACCTCGGTGCCCGCGCGCCGCAGGGCCGCGACCTCGTCCGGAGCGGGGCAGCCGAAGGTGAAGCTCACCATCGGCACGGGGTCGGCGCGCAGCGCAGCGAGCTTGTCCCGGTACCGGTCGTCGCCCCACAGCGCGGGCCCGGTCTCCACACCCAGGCGAGCGGCTTCGGCCGCCAGCCGCTCCCGGTAGGCGGACAGGGCCCGGGGGTCGGCGGCGTCGCGGTCGGGGACGAACACGTTCACCCCGAACGGGCGCGCGGTGAGCGCGCGCAGCCGGCCGATCCGCTCGGTCATCGCCTCCGCCGAAAGGTATCCGGCGGCGAGGAATCCCAGGCCGCCGACGGCGTTGACGGCGGCGGCGAGTTCGGGCGTGCTCACTCCCCCGGCCATCGGTGCCGCGACCACGGGAACGTCGAGCTCCTGAAGTATCCCCAACCCACATCCTTCTGACATGCCGGACAAACCGGCCATCAGCTTCGCACGGCGCCCCGCGCCGACGTGCACCCGGTCCTTGCGCGCGGGTGCGGCCGGCGCGGAGCGGACGTCACATCGCCAGGATGCGGGCCGGTCTGATTAGTACGGCGCTGCGGCGCTGCTCGGCCATCGCGCGGTCATAGGCGCCCCAGTCGTCGTGGGCGCCTCCGGCCGCGGTGAAAACCTCGCGCAGGAGCAGGCGCAGCCCTTCGCCGTCGACGCCGGGATAGGGGTCGTCGTAGCCGACGAGGTCCACCGCGCCCTCGGCGGAGGCCCAGTGGTAGCCCGACTGGAAGACGATCGTGGCTTGCGGGCGGCGGCGCAGGAAGCGGAGCTTGGCGCTGCGGCCGGCGGTGGTGAAGGCGACCACCCGTTCGCCGGAGACCGGATGACCGGCGATTCCGGCGGTGACGACGGTGGACTGGATCGAGCCGTCGGCGCGTGCGGTCGAGACGACGGCCAGGTGCCCGCCCTGGCCGATGACGCCGGCGACGTCTTCGATCGTGGCCATGGGCCTCCTTCCGTGCACCACCGCGGAGCGGCCGGGCGCGCGGTCGCCCGCTGTGGTCAGTCCTTCCCTCCAGGGCGGCGCCGACACCGGCCGGTCGCGCCCCGGAACTATGGCGCGACTCACGCGCGGAAACACCGGAAACCTTAGTTAACGGTGATTACTATCGAATCCGAAAGGCGTCACGCCCATCGAGCAGCGGAGGTGGCCCGCAGTGGTCGACAACGAACTCCTGATGACCGGACTCGTGGTCATCCTGGCCGGGATCGGGCTGATCCTGCTCGGCGGAGCGGCCTACATCGCCCATGAGGCGCGCGAGCGCCGCCTGGACGAGCGCGCGGGCATCCGCACCGGCGAGGGCGCGCCCGCAGACGCCGCGGCGGGCGCCTGCGAGCAGGCGGACGGCGGCGGGAAGTCCCGGCACCGACCGCAGGCGCACCAGCCCGCCTGAACCCGCGGCGCCGATTGGCGCCGCGGACCCGCGGCGCAGTGCGCGGCGCACCGCCGGGCCTCACCGCTCGGCGGCGACCGCGCGCGCCAGCACCTCGGGCAGCACGTTGCCTCCCGAGAGCACCGCGACGGTGCGCCCGGGAGGCGTACGGCCCGCCAGGTAGGCGGCCGTGGCCACAGCGCCGCTGGGCTCGGCCACCAGGCGCGCGCTGCGCGCCAGCGCGCCGACGGCGGCCAGGATCTCCTCCTCGCCCACCGTGACGATCCCGTCCAGCCGTGCGCGCAGGTGCGCGAACGTCAGCTCGGAGGGCCCGACCCGCACGCCGTCGGCGACGGTGCGCCCGGTACGCTCCGGCGGCCACGGTATGAGCCGCCCGCGTTCCAGGCTCTCCTTGGCGTCGGCGGCGAGTTCGGGTTCGACGCCCACCACCGCCGCCCCGGGGCACCGGGCCTTGACGGCGGTGGCCACGCCCGCGGCCAGCCCGCCGCCGCCCACCGGAACCAGGACCGTCTCGACGCCGGGCAGGTCGGCGGCGATCTCGCTGCCGACCGTGCCCTGGCCCGCGATCACGTCGGGGTGGTCGAACGGGGGCACGAGTGCCAGTCCCTGCTCATCGGCGAGTCCGCGGGCCGTCGCGGCGCGCCGGGCCGGCTCCACCTCCACGATCTCGGCGCCGTAGCGCTGCATCGCCTCGACCTTGACCCGCGGTGCATCTTCGGGCACGACCACGACGCAGCGGAGCCCGTGCGCGCGGGCCGCATAGGCCAGGGCCTGGCCGTGGTTGCCCGAGGAGTGGGTGATCACGCCCGACCGCCGGCGCTCGGGCGGAAGCCGGGCGAGCGCGTTGGCGGCGCCGCGCAGCTTGAAGGCGCCGACCGGCTGCAGGTTCTCGGGCTTCACCAGCAGTTCCCCGGGCGCCCAGTCGCAGGGCACCAGCGGCGTGCGCACGACGATCCCGGCCAGGCGCTCCGCGGCCGCGGCCACATCGGCGGAGGTGATCAGATCCATGCGGGCAGTATGCCCCTGCGGGGCACCGCGCGCCCGGGCGGCGGTCCTTCCGGCGCGGGTCCGCTCACCAGGGCACCGGCCCCCGGTCGTTGAAGAATCCGCCGGTGGTGGCGCCGTCGGCCACCGTGGCCAGGTCCACGATGATCCGGGCGCCCTCCTCGACGGTACGGGTGCCGCGATGCCGCGTGAGGTCGGTGGCGGTGAAGCCCGGCGTGGCCGAGTTGATCGTGATGTGGGACAACTCGGGCGTCTCCGCGAAGGCGCGAGCGTATTGGACGGTGAGCATGTTCAGCGCCGCCTTCGAGAAGGAGTAGGCCATACGGCTGCCCGCGTCCCCGCCGAAGTCGGTCCCGCCGCTGGTCATTGCCAGCGAAGCGGTGGTACTGGACACGTTGACGACGCGCGGCGCCGCCGCGTTCTTCAGCAGGGGCAGCATGGCGCGGATCACGGTGACCACGCCGAACGTGTTGACCTCGTAGTTCTGGCGCATCTCCGCTGCCGTGGTGTCGACCGCGAGCCGTTCCACCACCGTTCCGGCGTTGTTGACCAGCACGTCCAGCCGCCCGTAGTGGCGGTGCAGCATGTCCGCCACCGCCTGGACGCCGGCGGAGTCGGTCACATCGAGCCGCACCGGCACGGCCCTTCCCCCAGCGGAGACCCGCTCCGCGGCGGCGCCGCCGCGCCCCGGATCGCGAGGCCCAGGACGTCGTTTCGGGCCGGGAGTCCTGGCGCTACCGGCAGATCGAGGCGCTCGTACAGCGGCTGGCCGCCGCCGACCGCCTGCGGCCGCCGTTCGACGGGCGGCGGGCCACCGCGGTCGTAGGCGCCGCGACGAGCTTCCCGGCGTGCGACGAGGTCGCCAGCCGGCTCGGCTTGGACCCGGGCGAGCTGACGCACCTGCTGCTGCCCCTGCTCACCAGCGCCATCCGGCTGGACTGACCGGCCGCCCCGGCGGGATCCCGCGCTGGCGACCGGGCACCGCGCCGCCTCCCGCTGCTTCCGCGGGACGCGCGTCGCCGAATTGGCCCGCGGGCGCGTTGCCGTGGATACTGCGGACCATGCGAGTCGACTTCGATCCCCGGTCCACCGCCGGTTCGGACTTCTACCGGCTGCTGACGGCGACCGTCGTGCCGCGGCCCGTCGCGTGGGTTTCGACGGTCTCGGCGGCCGGGGTCGACAACCTCGCGCCGCACTCCTTCTTCACCGTGGCCTGCGCGAACCCGCCGATCGTGCAGTTCACCTCGGTCGGGCGCAAGGACCACCTGCGCAACGTGGAGCAGACCCGCGAGTTCGTCGTCAACCTCGCGCCGGAGTGGCTGCAGCGCGAGATCAACGCGACCGCGACCGACTTCCCTCCGGAGGTTAGCGAGTTCGACGCGGTGGGCGTGCGCCGCGAGCACAGCGCGGCTGTCGCGCCGCCGCGGGTGGCCGACTCCCCCGCCGTACTGGAGTGCCGGCTGCACTCGACGCTGCTCCTGGGCGACTCCACTGTCGTCTTCGGCGAGGTGGTGCACGCCGCGGTCGAGGAGTCCGTGCTGGCGCAGGGGCATCCGGAGATCAGCCTGCTGCGGCCGATAGCGCGCCTGGGCAAGGACGAATGGGGCACGCTCGGCGAGGTGACGTCGCTGCGCCGCATCCGCTACGCGGACTGGCCCGGCGAGTGAGCCGGGGAACCGCCGCGGCGCCCCGGACTCGGCGGACCGTCGCGCGCCGCGGAGCGGAGCCGGCCGGTTGCACCCGGCACGGCACCGTCGATCTTGTAGCCATCGTCACTGGAAATCGTTTTCCTTCACGATAGCTACAAGATCAACGGGATACAGGCCCCGCGCGCCGCCCCGGTGCCGCCTGCCGGAACATCACATCTAGTCGGCCACGGCGACCTCGCTCACCAGGTGGCGGGTGTGGTCGACCTCCCGGGTGGGGCCCTCCAGGCGCACGCGGACGGTGTGCCGCAGCTCCTCACACGAGGACCCCAGGGACAGGTCGAGGTCGCCGGCCTCCACGATGCGCCGCCCGTCGGGGGCGGTGTAGGCGGCCAGATCGGCCGGTACGGCGAACTCCACCCGCCGCTCCCGGCCCGGCTCCAGCTCGACCCGCGCGTAGCCGGTGAGGCCGCGCACCGGCCGGCTCACCCGGGCGACGGGGTCGCCCAGGTACAGCTGGACGACCTCGGTACCGGCGCGCGCTCCCGTATTGCGCACCGTGCAGCCCAGGGTGAAGGAGCCGTCGGTGGCGGTCGCGACCGGGTCGCCGGAGCCCGCGGGCCGCCCGTGCACCCGGAAGTCCGTCCACTCGAAGGAGGTGTAGGAGAGGCCGTGGCCGAAGGGGTAGAGCGCGGAGGGGTCCACCGAGCTGACCTCGCTGCGCCGACCCAGGGCCGGAGCCAGGTAGGAGGCCGGCTGGCCGCCGCCGTCCCTCGGCACCGCCAGAGGCAGCCGGCCGCTCGGGTTGACCCGTCCCGACAGCACGCCCGCGACCGCCGGGCCGCCCTCCTCGCCGGGGAAGAACGCCTGCACCACGGCCGCCGCCCGCTCGGCGAGGCCGCCCAGCGCATAGGGCCGCCCGCTCATCACGACCAGCACCAGCGGGGTACCGGTCTGCAGCAGCGCCTCGACCAGTTCGTGCTGCACGCCCGGCAGTGCCAGGTCGGCGACGTCGCAGCCCTCGCCCGAGGTCCCGCGGCCGAAGAGCCCGGCCCGGTCGCCGACCACGGCCACGCACACCTCGGCGGCCGCGGCGGCGGCCGCGGCCTCGGCGATGCCGGAGGTATCGGGGTCGTCCACGCCGCAGCCGCGCCGGTGGTCCAGCTCGGCGCCCCCCAGTTCGGCGCGCAGCCCCTCCAGCAGGGTCGGCACCCCGATACCGATCCCGATGTCGGGGTGGGAGGGTCCGACGTGGGCGGGGAAGGAGTAGCAGCCCAGCATGGCCTCGGTGGAGTCGGCCAGCGGGCCGACCACGGCCGTGCGGCGCCCGCCCGCCAGCGGCAGCGCGCCGGAGGGGTTGGCCAGCAGCACCACCGACTCCTCGGCCAGGCGGCGGGCCAGCACGCGGTGCTCAGCCGGGTCCAGGTCGATGTCGACGTCGGCCGCGGCGTCGCCGCCTGGGCCCTCCGCCTCCGCGGACTCGGCCGGAAACGGCGTCCAGTCGGGGTCGAGAAGGCCCAGCTCGCACTTCTGGGTGAGTACACGCAGCGCGGCCCGGTCCACGAACTCCTCGGACACGCGCCCCTCGCGCACGGCCTCCAGCAGCGGGGCGCCGTAGTTGCGCAGGGTCGGCAGCTCGACGTCGACGCCGGCCTCCAGCGCCGCGGCCCCGGCCTCGGCACCCGACCCGGCGATGCCGTGCAGGGTCTCCAGGAAGCTCACGGCGAAGTAGTCGGAGACCACGGTTCCTGTGAAGCCCCACTCCTCGCGCAGGAGGTAGGTGAGCAGGCCGGGGTCGGCCGTGGCGGGCACGCCGTCGTTGGCGGTGTAGGAGGGCATCACCGATCCGGCGCCGCCCAGCGCGACCGCCATCTCGAACGGGGGCAGCAGCAGGTCGGCGAACTCGCGCGTGCCCGCCGAGACCGGTGCGAGGTTGCGTCCGGCGCGCGAGGCGGAGTACCCGGCGAAGTGCTTGAGCGTGGCGACGACGCCCGTCGACTGCAGCCCGCGCACGTAGGCGGTGGCCACGGTTCCGACCAGGTAAGGGTCTTCGCCGATGGTCTCCTCGGTGCGGCCCCAGCGTGGGTCCCGGCTGACGTCCAGCACCGGAGCCAGGCCCTGGTGGATGCCGACACGGCGCATCGAGGTGCCGATCTGGGCCGCCATCCGCTCCACGAGATCGGTGTCGAACGACGCGCCCCAGGCCAGCGGAGTCGGGTAGACGGTCGCCTGCCAGGCCGCGAACCCCGAGAGGCACTCCTCATGCGCGATGGCGGGGATGTTGAACCGGTTGGCCGCCGCGATCTCCTTCTGGGAGTTGGCCAGCGCCTGCACTCCCATGGCCGGGTCGACGGGGGCGGTGCCGAAGGGGCGGGTGAGCTGGCCCAGTCCGTCGGCGATGACCCGCTGCCACTCGGGAGGCGCCTCGGCCAGGTCGTGCTGGTGGGGGGCGACCCCCTCACCGGATCCGTCGGCGCCCACCCAGACTCCGTAGAGCTGGGCGACCTTCTCCTCCAAGGTCATGAGCCGGAGCACCTCGCCCGCCCGTTCGGCGGCCGGACGCGCGGCGTCCTGCCAGGGGGCGAGGTTGGAATGCGGCGACATATACCGTCCTTATTCATTGGGGAGTCCCGCGCGGGACTCCCGGTGGCTGTTGGTTGCGGTGGGGGCGCGGCGGGCGCCCGCGACGGACCGCCGGCGCCCGCCGCCGGCTACTTTCCGCCGACGCCCATCAGGCCGCTTACCAGCGAGCGGCGGGCGACCAGGTACACGATGAACAGGGGGATCGTCGCCAGCACGACCGCAGACAGCAGACCGGGGATGTCGACGCGGTACAACCCCTGGAACTCGAACAGGCCGAGGGTGATGACCCGCTTGTCCGGGGACTGGGTCAGGATCAGCGGGAACAGGAACCCGTTCCAGGCCTGCAGCGCGGCGTAGACCGCGATGGTGCTGATGCCCGACCGCGAGAGCGGTACGACCAGCCGGAAGAACATGCGCACCGGTCCCGCGCCGTCCAGCTCCATCGCCTCGTACAGGTCGTCGGAGATGTCGCGCATGGACCCGGTCAGGATGAGGATGCATACCGGCAGGGCGAAGGCCGCGGTCGGCAGCATGACGGCGAGCAGCGAGTCGTACAGGCCCATCTCGATGATGATCAGGTAGACGGGGATGATCACCGCCTGGTTCGGGATGGCCAGCCCCAGCAGGAACACGCGGAAAAGCGAGTTGGTCATCAGGGAGCGCGTGCGCACGATGGCATAGCCCGCCGTCACGGCCAGTGCCACGACGATGGCGACTACGACCGCGGTCACCACGACCGTGTTGAGCACGAAGCCCGCAAGCCCGTTCTCGATCGCCCTGGCGTAGTTGCCCAGCGTCGGATCCGAGGGGATGGTCAGCGGTCCGGCCGCCCGGTACTCCGAGGTCTGCTGGAACGTGGCAACCAGCAGGGCGTACAGGGGCACGCCCACCACCAGCAGCCAGGCGAAGGCGCCCAGGCCCGCGACGGGGTTGGGGCGCTGGCGCCAACTGCGGAGGCGCCTGCCCTTGTCCGGTCCGGCGGCGCGCGGGCGCGGAGTCCGCCGGCCGGCGGTCGGCGGAGAGGTCGCGGTCACATCCCCTCCCGGGTGCTGCGCATGGAGCCGAATCCGGTGAAGCGCACCATCAGTAGCGAGGCGAGGGTGGCCACGGCCACCAGAACGCAGGCCACGGCGCTTGCGTAACCGTACTCGTAGTTCTCGAACCCGGCTTCGTACATCAGGTACGGCACGATCGTGGTGGCGTGCCCGGGCCCGCCTCCCGTGATGATCAGCACCGTGTCGAAATAGGTCAGCGATCCCACGATCATCAGCACCGACGACGTGGTGATCGTGTTGCGCAGCTGGGGAAGCGTGATGTGCCAGAACGCGCGGTAGCGTCCGGCGCCGTCGATCTCGGAGGCCTGGTACAGCGATTCGGGGATCTGGCGCGCGCCGCCCTGGTACAGCAGGGTGTGCAGCGGGATGAACTGCCAGGCGCTGACGAACAGGATCACGGTGAACGCACCGGACTCGCTGCTGAGCAGGTCCAGTCCGGGCGCCCCGATCAGGGGCCCGATCTGGGCGAGCGGGCCGAAGTTGGGGTCCAGCAGCGCCCGCCAGATGATGGCGATGGCTGCCGAGGACAGCAGCAGCGGCACGAAGTAGATCGCCGAGAGCACCGCGCGGTTGCGCTGGCGGCCCGATGCCCACACGCCGAGCAGCAGCGCGATCGGCGTCTGCACCGCCCAGCTCCCGACGGTGAGCATCAGGGTCAGGCCGATGGCCCGGTGCATGACGGAGTCGCCGAGCAACCGCGTCCAGTTGGCGAAGCCGACGAACTGCGGGGAGCCCAGCCCGCCCCAGGTGGTCAGCGAAAGGTAGACCACCAGCACCATGGGCAGCACGGCGAACAAGCCGAAGAACAGCAGTGCGGGAAGTCCCCACCAGGCGCTCGGACGTCCGGCGCGCGGCGCCCCGGAGCGCGCACCGCCGCGACCGGCGGTGCGCGCCTGGGACCGGGCCGACGCCGGGCGCTGGCTCCGGTTGGGCGAGAGAACGCTCACTGGAGGGCCGCCACGTTGTCGACGAACTCCTCGGGCGTGCTCTGCTTGTTGAACAGCTTCTCGATCTCGGTCACCATCGGCTCGGCCTGCGAGCGGGGCAGCGCCTGGTCCCAGGAGAGCTGGAAGGTGGGCGCGTCGCGGACCATCTCGTACTGGTAGGTGGCGAAGTCGGGGTTGGGCGAGTGCTTCTCGATCATCTGCTCGGCGTTGGTCGTCGTGGGGACCTCGCCGTTCTCGACCATCTCCTTGACGTAGGGGTCGCTGTAGGTCTGCTTGAGGAAGTCGACCTCGGCCTCGGTGTCGCCGTCGTCGGTGACGGAGAAGAAGTTCGTCGGGTTGCCGACCACGGCCTGGGGGTTGCCGTCGCCGTCGGGCAGTTCGGGGAACGCGGTGTAGCCCAGGTGCTCCTCGGCGAATTCGGGGGCGTCGGCCAACTGCGTGGAGTACTCCCAGGAGCCCATCAGGTGCATCGCGGCCCTGCCCTCGGAGAGGAGGGCCGAGGCGGCGCCCTCCTCATAGCTCACCGAGGCGTAGTTCTCGCCGAACGCGCCGCGGTCGACCAGGTCCTGCACGGTCTCGGCCGCCTCCAGCACCGCCGGGTCCCGCCATCCTTCGGGGTCGCCGTTCTGGATGCGCTGGAAGACCTCGTGCCCGCCCTTGCGATCGACCAGGTACTGCATCCACATCTGCTCGGTCCAGGGGGTGGCCCCGCCGAGGGCGAAGGGGGTGACGCCCTCCTTCTTGAAAGTGTCGACCAAGTCGAGGATGTCCTGCCAGGTTTCGGGCGGCTCGACGCCGGCGTCCTCGAAGACCTGCTCGTTGTAGAAGAGCATGACCGGCTGCGTGCCGCGCAGCGGGACGCCGTACTGGGTGTCGTTGACCTTGCCGGCTTCCAGGATGGAGGGGATGAACGCCTCCTCCATCTCGGGGTTCGCCTGCAGCGTCGCCCCCAGGGGCAGGAGCATCTCCTGCTCGATGTAGGGCTCGATGCTGCCGCCGCCCCAGTTGAAGAACATGTCGGGGGCCTGGCCCGAGCCCATGACCGTGCGCAGCTTGTCCTCGTAGCCGTCGCCGGGGACCTCCTGGATGACGGCCTTGGTGGAGTCGTGTTCCTGGTTGAACCGCTTCGCGGCGTTCTTCTGCACGACCGCGAGCGAGTCCTGGTACATGAGTACGTTCATCTCGCCGTCGCCGCCTCCAGAGCCTCCGGAGCCGCCGCATGCGGTGGCGGTGAACAGGAGCAGCGCGAGTGCGCCAGCGGTGCCGGCCCTATGGGGAGTCATGGCTACGTCCTATCGAAACTATCGGACAAGTTATCGCAATGCGTGCTGCCAGAATTTACGGCGCTGCCATGACAAGCGTCAATAGTCCACGAGAAGTTCGTCACCCTCCCCCTGCGGCACCACTGGGAGACGCCCAGTAAAATGCAGGCTTGTGACAGCAGAACCCGCCCCGATGCCCCAGGGCCCCGCCGGATCCGAGCCCGTGACGATCTCGAAAATTGCGGAGGCCGCAGGGGTATCCGTGCCGACGGTCTCCAAGGTCCTCAACGGGCGCGCCGACGTCGCGCCCGAAACCCGCGCGCGCGTAGAGGAACTCATCCACCGGCACGGCTATCGCCGGCGCCGGGGCCCCGGCGCCGGGCGGTCGCCGACGATCGACCTCGTCTTCCACGAACTGGACAGTGCGTGGGCGATAGAGGTCATCCGCGGCGTGGAGCGCATCGCCCGCGCCGAAGGCCTCAGCGTGGTGCTTTCGGAGTCCGGCGGCGAGCAGACCCCGCGCGACGCGTGGGTGGAGGCGGTCCTGGGCCGACAGTCCACGGCCGCGATCCTCGTCTTCTCCGACCTGGCCCCCGACCAGCGCGCGCGGCTGACCGCCCGCAGCATCCCGTTCGTGGTCGTCGACCCCACCGGCGACACCGACGAGGCGGTGCCGTCCATCGGCTCGGCCAACTGGAACGGCGGCCTGGTGGCCACGCGCCACCTGATCGAGCTCGGCCACGAGCGCATCGCGGTGATCGGCGGACCCACCGACGTGCTGTGCAGCCGGGCGCGCATCGACGGGTACCGCTCCGCGCTGGACGCGGCCGGCCTGCCGGTCGACCCCGACCTGGTGCGTTCGGGCGACTTCCACATCGAGGGCGGCCACAACCACGGCCGCGATCTGCTCACCTCGCCCGACCCGCCCACCGCGATCTTCGCCGGCAGCGACCTGCAGGCCATGGGCCTGTACGAGGCGGCGCGCGAGCTGGGTGTGCGGATTCCCGAGGACCTGAGCGTGGTGGGCTACGACGACCTGCCGGTCGCGCGCTGGGTCGGTCCGCCGCTGACGACGGTGCGCCAGCCGCTGACCGAGATGGCCGAGGAGGCCACACGGCTCGCACTGATGCTCAGCCGCGGCCAGCAGCCGCCCAACCTGCGCCTGGACCTCGCCACCAACCTGGTGGTGCGGCAGAGCACGGCGGCGCCGCGGCGCCGCTGACGTGCGGGCGGGGCGCTGCGCCGGTTTCCCGGGGCACCGCGCCGTATCGGCCTGTCACACACATGTACGAGGGGCGGGACCGCAGCCGTCCCGCCCCTCGTCATCGCGGCGCCCTCAAGGGGCGGGAGGACGCCGTCTTCCAGTGAGGGCTCGGTGTCGGCGGTGGCGCCGTCCGGGTTTGCCGGCCTGGGACCGGCCGCACGAGGCCGCAGTGATATGGATGCGGCCGGTCCCAGGGTCCGGGGCGACGCGCTGAGGCGTCGGTATCCGCCCTCGGCGGGCGCCGCGGGGGCGGAGCCCGCCAAGGCGCGGGGGCGCAGGCGTGTCCGGGCGCAGGGGATCCGCCCGGAACCGCCTGCCGGAGGCGGGTGGTGAGCCGGCGCCGGCGTCCGTGCCGCTCCCGTCCACCCCCGCGGTCGGCGTGCCACCCGCTCCGACGGCGTCCCGCTGGCGGGGTGCGCACACGCGCCGGCGGAGCCGGGCGCGACTCGGGTCGGTCATGGCGCTTCCTCACTGTCATGGTCCGTTGGCCGGGTGTCGCCGAGCGGCCGCGTGCGCGTGCCCCGGCCCGGATCAACGGCCGTGGCGGACAGGCGGAGGCGGTCGCGCCGGCGGCGATGGGCGGTCAACCGCGGCGGAGGGCGGCGGACGGGCCCGGGGGATCCGGGCGGGCGCCGTGCCGGGCCGCGTGAGCGGGCCGAGCTGCCGGCACCGCGGTGCGGTCGTCGGCGGAGGCCGATCCGGTGTGCGAGGGTGGAACGGCCGTACAGCTGCGTCGACGGGATGGTCGGCCCACGGGGTGCTCCCTTCGGGTCGTACACGTCCAGAACGGCGGCCACCTGCACCCCGATTGGGAGCGCTCCCAGACGTGATGAACTTAACATGGTCGCCATAAGACACCAAGGGGTCACATACCGAAATTAGCTCGAAACTCGGAAGCCGCACCTCAACGAGCCTCGGCCGCCCGAAATCCCCCGCCCTCTCCCTCACTGTTGCGGCGCGGCGGTTTCTCAGTCCCGCGGCGTCCGCGCAGTACTGGTCCGAGCCACCAGCCCGCCCGGCGGCGCGGGCACGCGGCGGGCGGCCGTTCTCGCGCGCCGCCCCGGCCAGCGCGCACCGGAGGCGGCCCGGCCCGAAAGCACCCGCAGGCCCGGGGGCGCGCCGGTTGCTCCCGGTCCGCCGAGCGGAGGGATCCGCGGGCGGGTACAGGGCCGCCGTGCGACACGCGATCGCAACCGGACAAAGTTCCCGGCGTTTCGCGGACGGACTGGGATGATCGAGATGCGGCCCGCTCTGCGGTGCACCGCCGGGCCGCCGGGCGCCGGACGCGCCGGCGCCCGCGAACCGCCAGCGAAAGAGGGCCCCATGGTCAAGCACCGAGCCCCGCGATCGCATCTCATGGCGATTGGCGCAGGCCTGCTGCTCTTCGTCCTTCTGGCCGCGGTCGCCGTGCGGGCGACGGCCGTACCCACGCAGGCCGGCGGTGTGCCGCTGCGCGACCTCGCCGCCGATCACGGCATCCGCATCGGCGCCGCCGCCAACCCGTACCTGTTGGAGAAGAACCGCGAATACCGGTCCCTCCTCGGCGAGCAGTACGGCTCGCTAACGGCGGAGAACGTGATGAAATGGGACACTGTGCAACCGGAGCGCGGTGTGTACGACTTCTCGCACGCCGACGCCCTGGTCGACTTCGCCGAGAAGAACGGCCAGAAAATGCGCGGCCACACGCTGCTTTGGCACAACCAGAACCCGGAGTGGCTGTCCGACGGGGACTTCGGTCCCGATGAGCTGCGCTCGATCATGCACGACCACATCCGCACCGTCGTCGGCGGCCATTTCAAGGGGCGGATGTACGCCTGGGACGTGATCAACGAGCCGTTCCGCGACAACGGCGGCGAGCTGCGCCGCAACCTGTGGCTTCGGACGCTGGGCGAGGGCTACATCGCCGATGCGCTGCGCACGGCCCACGCGGCCGACCCGGACGCGCGCCTCTACATCAACGACTTCAGCATCGAGGGCCGCAACGCCAAGAGCGACGCCCTCTACGCGTTGGCCGAGTCGCTGCTGGAACAGGGCGTCCCGCTGCACGGCATCGGCTTCCAGAGCCACCTGAGCGTGGGCGACGTCCCCGGCGACATGGTCGAGAACATGCGCAGGTTCACCGACCTCGGGCTGGAGGTCACCATCACCGAGCTCGACATCAGCATCGACATGCCCGCGCGCGAGGCCGAACTGCGCGCCCAGGCCGATGACTACCGCACGGTCGTCCGCAACTGCCTGAAGGTCAGCCGGTGCACCGGGGTCACGGTGTGGGGCGTGGGCGACGCCGACTCCTGGATCCCCTCCTGGTTCCCGGGCCAGGGCGCCGCACTGCCCTTCGACCAGGACTACTCGCCCAAGCTCGCCTTCGGTGCACTGCAGGAGGAGCTGAGTAAAGCGGGGATCGGCGGAACGCCCTTCTCCCCCGACGCGGCACCCTCCGGCCCGGGCGCCGCGCCCACCGGCTACGGCACACCGGCGCAGCACGACTGACTCCGGTTGTCAGGTACACGCCGCATACTGGGTGCATGCGTGCGAGCCGACTGGTTTCGCTGGTGCTGCTCCTGCAGAACCGCGGGCGGATGACGGCGGCCGAGCTGGCCTCGGCCCTGGAGGTCTCCGAGCGGACGATCTACCGCGACACCGAGGCGCTGAGCGGTGCCGGAATCCCGCTCTACGCCGACCGCGGCGCGGGCGGCGGATACCGCCTCCTCGACGGCTACCGGACCCGGCTGACCGGGCTGACCGCCGGCGAGGCCGACGCTCTGCTCCTCACCGGCCTGCCCGAGACCGCCGCGCAGCTGGGGCTGGGCGCCGAGATGGCCGCGGCCGACCTCAAGCTGTTGGCCGCGCTGCCCGAGCAGCAGCGCGAGCGCGCCGAGCGGGTGCGGTCGCGCTTCCACCTGGACGCGCCGGGCTGGTGGCGAACGGCAGAAGAGACCCCGCACCTGAGCGCGATCGCCGGCGCGGTGTGGGAGCAGAACACGGTCGACGCCGCTTACCGCCGGTGGGACGGTACCGAGGTGCGGCGGCGGCTCGACCCGCTGGGCGTCGTGCTCAAGGGGGGCACCTGGTACTTCCTCGCGCGGCCGCACCGCGACGGGCACCGGCCCGCGCACGCCGGACCGCTGCGCCCCCGCACTTTCCGGGTCTCGCGGGTGTGCGGCCTCCAGGTGCACGACGACGTCTTCGAGCGCCCCGCGGACTTCGACCTGGCCGCCTCGTGGGCGCAGTGGTCGCGCGAGTTCGAGGAGAGCAGGCACCGGCTGCGCACGCGGGTGCGGCTGACTCGCCGCGGTCTGGAATTGATGCGCGCCCTGTCCTCCCCGATCACCGCCGCCGGCGCCGACGGGCTGGAACCGGGCGCGGACGGCTGGTGCGAGGCCGAGCTTCCGGTCGAGTCGGTGGCGATGGCCACCTCGGAGTTCGCGGCCTACGGTCCGGAGATCGAGGTGCTGGAGCCCGCCGAGCTGCGCTCCGCCCTGGCCCGCTACCTGCGTGGCGCCGCCGCGCTCTATTCGCGGTGAGCCCGGTGCGGCCCCCGCATGTCCGGGCGCCCGGACACGTCTGCACCACCTCGGCCAAAGCCGGTTGACCCTCCAGTGAGGGGAGACTCCATGATGGCGGACATGGAACCGCAGGAGGGCCTGCACACCATCGGTGAGCTGGCCGGACGCACCGGGTTGAGCGTCAAGGCGATCCGGTTCTACGCCGACGAGGGCATCGTGCCGCCCACGGCCCGCAGCGCCGCGGGCTACCGGCTCTACGACGCCGAGGCCGCGGCCAGGCTGGACCTGGTGCGCACGCTGCGCGAGCTCGGGATCGACCTGGCGACCATCAGATCGATCCTGGACCGCGAGGCCGACCTCGGCGAGATCGCCGCCGCGCACGTGCGCTCGCTCGACGAGCGGATCCGGATGCTGCGCCTGCGCCGGGCGGTGCTGAGCACCGTCGCCCATCGAACGCCGACACAACGGGAGATCAGCCTCATGACCGACCTCGCCCGCCTGTCCGCCGAGGAGCGGCAGCGCATCATCGACGACTACCACGACGCCGTCTTCGGCGGACTCGACCTGGACGCGGACTTCGTCGCCCGCCAGCGCTCGGTGCAGGTGGAGCTGCCCGCCGAGCCCAGCCCCGAGCAGGTCGACGCCTGGGTGGAGCTGGCCGGCCTCGTCCAGGACCCCGGCTTCCGCGAGCGGGCGCGGGAGATGGCCCGCGCCCAGGAGCGCAGCCGGGCCGACGGCAGCTTCGCACAGCCGGCCGAGGATGCCTCCCGGCTCGCCGAGCGGATCGCCGAATCGGTCGCCGGCGCCCGCACCGCCGGTGTCGCGCCCGACTCCGCCGAGGCCCGGCCGGTGGTCGACGAACTCGTGGCCGCGGCGCTGGAGGGCGGGGCCGCCGACACCCCGGCGGAGCGGCGGCGACTGGCCGAGGAGTACGCCGTTTTCACCGACCGCCGTGTCGAGCGCTACTGGAAGCTCATGGGCGTGGTCAACGGCTGGCCCGCGTTCGAGCCGCGGGTGCCCGAGTGGGAGTGGTTCATCGCGGCACTGCGCGCGAGCGCCGGGACGGCATAGCGCCGCGGGCACGGGGCCGGGGCCGCGGGACGGAAGGCCTGCGGCCCCGCGGCGCTCAGCCCCAGAAGCCGTAGTAGTAGAGCATCCCGTTCGTGCCGGCGATGACGGCCAGTGCCAGCACGGAGCCGACCACGTAGCCGGTGCGCAGCGAGCGGATGAGGAACTCGACGCCCACGATGTTGTTCAGCAGGAAGTATCCCAGGTAGAGGGCGTGGAAGAACCCGTCGAGGGTGAAGATGCCCGGGTAGTACCACTGCTGGCCGCTCCACATCCCCGACTCGGTGGTGAACCACTGCCACGCGTAGGAGACGCCCGTACCCAACGGGATCTGGATGATCGGGATGATCAGAAGGGGCAGCAGCTTGGCGAAGCTCCACAGGCTGGGCTGGTCGGCGTGGCGGGCCTGCGCCTGGGCGCGGCGGGCGGCCTCCTGCTCGGCCCGCACGCGCTCGCGGTGCGCGCGCTCGGCCTCCTGCCTGCGACGCTGCTCCTCGTGCTGCTGCTCCTCGCGCTGGCGGCGGAACTCCTCGTCGCGGCGGCGCTGCTCGTCCCGGGGCTGCTGCCGGCCGGCGCCGTAGGCGTCTGCGGACCCGCCGCGGTACATGCCGGCGTAGGGGTCGTCCTGTGCCGGGGGCATCGCGGCGGTCGGGGGATGCTGCTGGCCGCCGGTGCCGTGAGGGGAGGTGGGAGCGGGGCCCTGCTGGCCGTAGGAGCGGGTCTGCTGCCCGTAGGCGGCGGTGGAGGGCGCCTGGTCGTAGGCGCGCGTCTGGTCCGGCCGCAGACCGTCGGGGTGGTAGGGCGGCGGCTCCTGTGCGGTGCGTCCCGCCTCGCCTGCCCCCATCACGGAGGTGGCGTCGGCGCCGCCCTGCCCGGCGGCCCGGGTCGGCGCGTCGTCGCCGAGTGCGGAGGCGGCCGCCGCACCGGCCGCGGCGCCGGCGGCCGCTCCGCCGAGCACGGAGGTCGCCCCGCCGGTGTCGGCGCCGTCGGTGGCGCCCGCGCCGCTGAGCGCGGAGTTGGTCCGGGCGATCTGCTCGCGCACACCGCGCATGACCTGGGCCGGGAGCCAGGACTCGCCGATGGGGACGTCGCCGATCGCGTCGAGCAGCTGGCCCGGCGACGGGCGGCCGCGCGCGTCCTTTGCCAGGCAGGCCGAGACCAGGCGCTGGAGCTGGGCGGGCACGGCGGAGAGGTCGGGGTCGTGCTGCATCACGCGCATGACCAGGGTGGGCATGGCGCCCTCGCCGAAGGGCCCGACTCCCCCGGCCGCGTAGACCAGCACCGCGCCGAAGGCGAACATGTCGCTGGCGGCGGTGAGGTTCTCGCCCTGAATCTGTTCCGGCGACATGAACCCGGGGGTTCCGATGACCGATTGGGTGGCGGCGGTGCCTTCGCTGGCGCGGGCGATGCCGAAGTCGATGACGCGCGGCCCGTCCTCGGCCAGCAGCACGTTGCCCGGCTTGAGGTCGCGGTGGATCAGCCCGACGCGGTGGATCTCGCCCAGCGCCTCGGCCAGGCCCGCCGCCAGCACGCGCAGCGTGTGCTCGGGCAGTCCGCCGTAGCTGCGCACGGCCTCGTCCAACGGGAGCGAGGGCACGTAGGAGGTCACCAGCCAGGGGACCCGGTCGTCGGGGTCAGCGTCGATGACCGGGGCGGTAAAGGCGCCGCTGACCTGGCGCGCGGCGGTGACCTCGCGGGCGAAGCGGTCGCGGAAGGACGTGTCGGTCGCCAGGTGGGGGTGGATGCGCTTCACCGCGACCGGGCGCCCGCCCGCCGACCGTCCGAAGTACACCTGCCCCATGCCCCCGGCGCCCAGTCGGCTGATCAGCCGATACCGGCCGATGCGCTCCGGGTCGCCGTGCTCCAACGGACCCACGTCCGTACCTCCGCTTTCGCGCTCTCTCGATGGGTGGCCCGATCCCTGCGATCGTAGCCGCACCGGGTGCGGTTCGAGTCGCTCCGCGACGCCCGCCCGCCGTCTCAGGTGCAGGCTGCAGCCCGCGCCTCGGTCGGCGTTCAGTCTAGGGGGTGGGCGCGTCGGCACAGGCGCCTTTACATCGTAGATTATTCCGTGTGTCGCCCGGCACGGCCGGGGTTTCGGCGTCCGCAGGTCCCGCTCCCGCGTCGCCGCGGCCTCCGGCACGGCCTACGCTGCGGGTATGGCGCAATTCCTTCCTCCCGAGCAGTGGTTCGCCTCGTTGCCCACGGCCTACCTGGCCGCGTTCGGGCTGATCACCGACGAGTCGGGCCGGGTGCTGCTGGTCGATCCCAACTATCGCGACCACTGGACGCTGCCGGGCGGCGTCGTCGAGGACGGCGAGGCCCCGCATCTGGCCTGCGAGCGCGAGGTCGCCGAGGAGGTGGGGCTGAGCCGCACCGCCGGGACTCTGCTGTCCGTGCAGTGGAACGCACCCCGGGGCGCGCGCCCCAAGCCGTTCCTGTCGTTCGTCTTCGACTGCGGCTCGGTGGACGCGGGCGTGCCCATCACGCTGCAGGAGGAGGAGCTCGACGACTTCGCCTTCGTCGAGCCCGACACCGCACCCGCAATGCTGCACCCCGCCCTCGCGCCCCGGCTGACCGGCGCTCTCAAGGCCCGAAGCGAGGGCGCGACCGTCTACGTCCCCTAGCTAGCCGACCCGGGGTGATGATCACCGGCCGGAGGGCCGCGGCCGCCAAGGCCGCAGAGGCGCCTTCCCGAACTCCCGTGTGCGTGCCCCGCCGGCGGCGCTCAGGCGCGGGGGCGCAGCCGGACGAACGGCAGTTCGCGCCCCGCGGCCCGGAAATCCTCCTGAGACCCGTCGACCACGAAGCCCATCATCCGCGCCAGCCGCACGGCGGTGCGCGGGTGGCCGCGGGCGTAGCGGGCGAGGAACTCGGCGCCCTCGTCGGCGCCGAGCGGTTCGGCCTCCGCCGTGAAGCGCCGCGCGCCCACCTGGACGAGCACCCGCGGATGCGCGAGCACGTTGCGGTACCAGTCGGCGCGCGAGCCGAATCCCGAGCAGACGATGGGGGCCCCGCCGTCTGTGCGGTCAACGACCTCCAGGACGGTCCTCCGGCGGAGTCCGGAGGTACGCCCGACGTGGTTGAGCAGCAGAAACCGCCCGCCGAGCAGCGGACCCAGGCCCCATCGGTACAGGTGGACCGGCGCGCGGAACAGCAGCCGGGCCGCTCCGGTCGGCGGCTGCGGGCGGTCGGCGATCTCCATCGGCCCCTCCTCTTGCTCGTGCTTTCAGCTTCCGTCGTGTCGGTCGTCGACCCCGCGGCCCAGGCGGCCGAGGAGACGCTGCGTACGCTCGTGCAGCGCCTCCCCTCCCGGCGGGCCGCGGAGCGTGCCCCCGGCGACGCCGACACATCACTGTCGATCATGTCGCCATCGCGAAGGAAAACGATTTCCGCTTGCGGTGGCCACAAGATCAACGGAGCTCGGGCCGGGTGGTCGGCTGCCCGATCCTGGCGCGCACGCCCGTGGCCGTGGGGCCGCAACGCAGTACACCGGGCGCTCAGCTGGAACCGCCACGTCCGTCGGTGTCACCGTCTGCGCCGCCGTCCTGCGGATACCAGGCGCCGTCGTCCGCGGCGCCGGAGTCGGCGCGCGCATCGCCGGAACCGGCGGCCGCGCCGTTGGGCCCGCCGCCAAGCGCCACCGTATCCGGCAAAGCGTCCGGCGGCGCCTCTGCGGCCGGACGCGTGCGGGCGTAGGCGAACGCGCCCGCTCCGCCCGCGAGCCAACCGGCCAGCAGCGCCCCCGCGGCGGTGCCCTCGGGAACGACCGACCCGCCGAGCGGACCGACGGAGGGTGCCGCTGAAGGACCCACCGACATCGAGACGGCGGTCTGGGAGCCGACGGCTTCCGGATCGTCGACCGACTCGCCGTAGTGGTACCAGCCGTAATACACCCCCGACGCCGCGGAGGAGTCGGGGCCGACGCTGCGCTGCAGCAGTTCGTCGCTCGTCACCGCGGCCCCCGCCGCGCCGACCGCTGCGGACAGCACGACGGCGCCCCAGCCCGCGACGAACACGGCCCCCACTCCCCGCTGCGCGTCGACGCCCGGCAGCACCGCGCTGACCAGCAGCCAGGCGGTCGCCAGCATCGCGGCCCCGCCGACGACGCCTGCAAGCATGAAGGGCCCGCTCCAACTCAGTCCGTACCCCAGCGCGATCAGGGCGGTGGGTGCGAGCACGGCGAGGGAGACGGCCTTGCGGCGGCGGGGAGTCATGGCCGAGCACTCTAGCCGTAGGCACCGACAGGCTGCATCCGCGCCGCACACGCCGCCCCCGGCACCGCGCCTGCGTGGCCCGCGGTTCATCCGGCCGGACTTCCGCGCCTTCTGCCCAGGTGCGGGCAGCGGGGCGCGCACGTGCTCCGTACACGCAGACCTCGCCTATGCGCAGCCCCGGCGTTGCGGGAAGGGACGACGCTCACGCCCCTTGAACGGTGCCTACCCCGCGGGCGCGGGGAACGGATGCTGCGCGCCGCGCCCGCAGTCGGCGCAGGAGCCGCGGCGACGCAGGTGGTAGCCGAGCGCGGCGACCGCCAGGGCCACGCCCCAGACCGGGAAGAGCGCGGCGAGGAGGCCGACCAGCACCTCCGCGCCGAACTGGCCGCTCGAATCCGCGAAACCCCCGGCCATGGCGGCATATCCCGAGACCATCGCGATGCCGCCGACGAACACCAGCACCGCCACGGCGCATGCGGGGAGCACGGCCAACGCGACCGGCACGCGCCGCCCCGCCAGGCCCGGCATCCAGCGGGGGAACACCTCGCCCCAGCGCTGGATCAGCCCGAGCGTCAGCACGGCGCCGACGGTGGCGAATCCGGCCAGGAACGCGCCCGCGGTCCACGAGCCGTCAGCCTGGCCCTCGCGCAGGAATTCGCGGGTGATCCCGATCGGAATGCCCAGCCACCAGGCGAACCGGGTGGCGGCGTAGAGCAGCGGCGGCGCCATCGCGACGTACACCGCGACGCTCCCCCACCGCGCTGCGGAGGCGGGCGAGGTCCACCCCCGCGCCTCGGCGTTGCGCCCGCAGCGGACGCATCCGCCCCCGCTGCGCCGGGCGTAGGCCAGGGCGGCCGCCGCCCAGAGGAGCCCGCCGGCCAGGCATGCCACCTGGTGCAGCATGCCCCCGGTCAGCGCCCGGGACAGGAACACCTCGCCCACGTCGTCGCCGGCCACCACGCCGACCAGCCCGTAGGGCACGTAGCCCAGGACCATCAGCAGCCGGACGTCGATCATGCAGAGCAGCAGCAGTGCCGCGACCAGGGCACCGGCGGCGATGAGCGGCCGCCGCCCGGTGCGCACACCCTTCAGCATGGCCGCGCCCACCGCCGCCGCGGGCAGCCCCACCAGCAGCACGGCCGCCGACGCCGGCCCGGCACCGAAGCGGGCGGCCAGCGGAGCCAGTGCCGGGTCTCCGTTCGCCTCGAAGGGAGGGGCCGCGGCGGTCAGCGCCCAGAACACCCCCATCAGCCCGTACCCCAGCGACCACAGCGGCGCCGCCGCCGGTGTCCAGCGCATCCACCGGCGCGGGCGGCGGGGCCCGCGCCCGCCCGCGGCCCCGCTCCCGGATCGTTCCGTCGTCATCGCGCTCTCCCTCATTCCGGCGGCCGCGCGGCCGCGCACCGGGTGCCGACGGCTCCCACTCTCGCCGGGGGCGCAGGCGCCGGGCATCCCGCCGGAGAGGGGTCGACTCCCCCGGTCTCCCCCGTGCGTGGGAGGTCGGGCGCCGGGGCCGCGCGGCGGAGTCGCGGCGCCGAATCCGGGGCTCGCCCCAACCGGCGCGCGCAGCGACCGCCCGGCGCGGTGCCGCCGGGCGGTGGGGAGCGCGGGTCAGCCGCCGGCCACCGACGGGAGCACGCGTACCTCCGTGCCGTCGGCGACGGGGGCGTCCAGACCGCCGACGGCGCGGCACTCGTCGGAGTCGACGAAGACGTTGACGTAGCGGCGCAGGCGGCCCTGCTCGTCGCGGATCCGGCGGTCGAGGCCCGGGTGGCGGCGAGCGAGCTCGTCGAGGACGGCGCGCAGGGTGGGCGCGGGGTCCGGCGGGGCGGCGGTGGGCGCCGCCCCGCCGGCGGGCGCTGCGGCGCCCAGCGCGATGTCGACGCGGGAGGCCCCCCCGGCGTCGTTCTGCAGGACCTGCGGCAGGACGACCGTCACACCCATGGCTCATACCTCCGTCGCGCGGACGCAGAGCACGTCGGGCAGGTGCGCGGCCACCCGGGTCCACTCGCCGACGGAGTCGGTGGTGCAGTAGACGTCGCCGCTGCGGGTGCCGAAGTAGAAGCCGGGGTCGGCGGCCCCGTCGGTGCAGGCGCCGTCGCGCAGCACGATCCCGTAGTAGGGGTCCTCGGGCAGGCCCGTGGAGGCCGGCTGCCAGCTGTGTCCCGCATCGTCGGTGCGGTAGACGGCCAAGTGGTCGGCGGGGGGCAGGTGCACCTCCTGGCTGACCACCGGGAAGACGTAGCCCGACCCGGGGATGTGCGGATGGGTGACGAAGGTGAACCCGAAGTCGGTGGGCAGGCCGTCGGCGATCGACGTCCAGCCCGAGGCGGGGTCGGTGCTGCGGAACACGCCGTGGTGGTTCTGGGCGTAGAACTCGCCGTCGCTGCCGACCGCGACCTTGTGCACGCACTGGCCGTACTCGGGATACTCCTCGGGCAGGAAGACGGCGGTGATGCCGTGGTTGGCCGGGTTCCAGGCGGTGCCGCCGTCGCGGGACTGGTACACGCCGCCGGTGGACATGGCCACGGTCATGGCCCGCGGGTCGGTGCCCTCGGCACTGACCCTCCCGGGGATCACGGTGTGGATGGCGGCCCCACCCGCGCCGGGCCACCAGTCTCCGCGGTGGGGGTGGTCCCACAGTCCGCGCACCAGCTCGAAACTCTCGCCGCCGTCGGTCGAGCGGAACAGGGCGGTGGGTTCGACCCCGGCGTAGACGGTTCCGGGCTCGTCGCCGAAGGCGAGCTGCCACACCCGGGTGAAGGAGGCGTCGACGTCCTCGGGGAACGCGATCGGCGCCTGGGACGGCTCGTGCCAGGTGGTGCCGAGGTCGTCGCTGGACCACACGCTGGGCCCGAAGTGGGAGCTCTCGGCTCCGACCAGGATCCGCCGCGTGCGCGGCTCGATACCCACCGCGTAGATACCGGCCATGTTGGCGTAGTCCGCGCTGTCGAGGCGGTGCGGTCCGCTTACCCGCCAGGTGCGGCGGTCCTCTGCCGTTGCGGTGAACAGGCCTTTGCGTGTCCCGATGACCAGGAGATACGTCATGATCGTCCCTAGAGGTGAGTGCTCGGCAGGCCGTGGTGAACGTGGGCGGGCGCTTTGCTGCGGGCGGACCGCCGGTGGTCGCGCGCCGCCGCGGGACTGCACTCCTGGGCGGCCGATGTGACCCAGAGCATACCGGAGCCGGGGTAAAAATCGTACAAGTGTTCGCCGCGTGTCGTTGACCGGGACGTGGTGCGGGCGCCGTGTGGGCACCGACCGGGCCCGCCCCGAGGGCGGAACACCCTGCGGCCGGCCCGCAGCCGCGGGCCGCGCCGCCGCTACCAGCCGCACCCGCCACCTCACGCAGCGCCCTATCGGTGAAATCACCAGTGTGTCCCCGGTCACCTGTCGGCAGGATTGACCGCTGTGTAACTTGAGGGCGTGCCCACAGCGAATCCCCCGCCGACTCCCGGAACCCGCCTCCGGGGCCGGGAGTCGGAGCAGCGGATGCTCACCGACGCCCTGGACGGCGCCCGCGCCGGCCAAGGCGCGGCGCTGCTGGTCTGCGGAGGACCGGGCATCGGCAAGACCGCCCTGCTCGACCACGCCTGCGACGTGGCGCGCACGCCGCAGGTCAACCGCAGCCGGGCGCCGCAGGATGCGGTGGTCCTCAAGGGCGCGATGGTGCTCAGCTCTGCCGGCACCGAATCCGAGTCGGCGATGGCCTTCGCCGGACTGCAGCGCCTGCTGCGCCCGGTCGCCGATCGCATCGGCGAGCTGCCGGCGCACCAGGCCGCGGCCATCGAGCAGGCGCTGGAGACCGGCCGCGTCGCCGAGAGCGACCGCTTCCCCCTCTCCATCGGAGTGCTGCGGACGCTGTGCCTGCTGGGCCACTCCGCTCCCCTGCTCGTCTGCGTCGACGACGCGCACCTGATGGACTCCGCGTCCTTGGACGCGCTCGCCTTCGCCGCGCGGCGGCTGGGCACCGACCCGGTGGCGGTGGTCTTCGCCGCCCGCGACGACTCCCCCAAGTCCGCCGTTCCCGGGATCCCCTCCGAAACGCTGAGCCCGCTGTGCGACTCGGCCCTCAGCGAGGTCCTCGGCGACGCCGCTCCGGGCGGCATCGCCGCCGGGGTGCGCGCCGAACTCGTGCGCGCCAGCCACGGCAACCCGCTGGCCGCCCGTGGTTACGCCGCCGCGCTCTCCCGCGACCAGCTCTCGGGAACCCGACCGCTGCCGCGCACCCTTCCGCTGCCGGCGCAGCTGCGCGGCGCCTACGCCCCGCGGCTGGACGGCCTGCCCGAGCCGACCCGCCACCTGCTGCTCCTCGCCTCGGCCGACCCCGACTGCGGGGCCGACGACCTGGTGCGCGCCGCCGGACGCCCGGAGACGACCGTGGGCGACCTCGAACCCGCCGAGAACACCGGGCTGGTGCGCATCGACGGCGCCCAGGTGGTCTTCACCGACCCGTTGCTGCGCGCCGCGGTCTATCAGGCCGCACCGGTGGTGCGGCGCCGCGCCGCCCACGCCCGGCTGGCCCGCGTCGTCGACCCCAAGCGCGAGCCCTCGCGCTACGCCCGCCACCGCGCCGCGGCCGCGGAAGGGCCCGACTCCGAGCTGGCGGCCGAGCTGGCCGCAGCGGCCGACACCGCCAAGGAGCTCAACGGACACTCGGTGGCCTCGGCCGCGCTGGAGCAGGCCGCCGAGCTGACGCCGATTCCCCGGCTGCGGGCCTGCCGGCTCTCCACGGCCGCGCAGGACGCATGGCTGTCGGGGATGCCCGAGCGGGCCTCGGAGCTACTGGAGCGCGCCGCGCCCGACGCGGTCTCGCCCCGCCAGGCCGGGGTGCTGGAGCTGATCCGCGGCCAGATCCGGCTGCGCGGGGGCAATGCCATCGACACCGCCGATGCCCTGCTGTCCACCGCCGAGCAGCTCCTGCCCCACGACCGGGAGCTGGCGGTGCGCTCGCTGATGCGCGCCGCCGACGCCGCGTCCTTCGCGGGAGACCCGGTGCGCCACGCCGCGGCGGCGCGCCGGCTGGCGCCGCTGGCCCGCGACAACGACCCGCCGGCCATGCGGCTGGCGTTCGCCTACATGGAGGGCTGCGCGCGCAGCTTCGCCGGCGACTACGCGGGGGCGGCCGAGCCCTTGCGGCGCACCACCGACCTGGCCGAGGAGGTCGACACGCCGGCCGAGCTGATCTGGGCGAGCATCGCCGGCCTTCGGCTGGGCGACGCGCCGCTGGTGCACGCGCTGGCGACCCGCGCGGTGGCGGTGGCGCGGCGCCGGGGCGCGCTGGCGGTGGTCCCCCAGGCGCTGGAGTTCCTCGTCTACTCGGAGTTCTGGAGCGGCAGGTTCCCCTCGGGTATCGGAAACTGCATGACGGGCCTGCGGCTGGCCCGCGAGACCGACCAGCCCAACTGCGCCACCCACCACCTCGCCGCGCTGAGCCTGCTCGCCGCCATCCAGGGCGACTCCGAGACCTGCCACGAACGGGCACGCGCCGTCGCCGAGCGTTCGTGCGAGAAGAGCCTCGGCCTGCCGATCGCCCTCAGCTCGTGGGCGCTGGCCCTGCTGGAGCTGGCCCAAGGCGACGCCCACAGCGCGTTCTCCCGCCTGCGAGTGCTCAACCACGCCGGGGCCGGCTACGGCCATCCGACGATGCGGCTGCTGACCGCTCCGGTGTTCGTCGAGGCCTGCGTGCGCACCGGCGAGCACGGCCGCGCCGAGGTCGCGCTGGTGCCCTTCGAGTCGTGGGCGGAGTCCACCGGAAGCCTGAGCAGCCAAGCCGTGGCGGCGCGCTGCCGGGGCCTGCTGGCCGCGCCGGACGAGGCCGCCGACCGCTTCGAGGAGGCGCTGCGGCTCCACCGGGCTTGCGGCGACGACGACGTGGAGCGGGCCCGCACCGCGCTGCTGTACGGCACCACGCTGCGCCGCAACCGCTTCCCCGGCCGCGCGCGCGAGCATCTGCGCGAGGCGCTGGAGACCTTCGAGTGGATCGGCGCGCGCCTGTGGGTGGAGCAGGCCCGGGGCGAGCTGCGGGCGATCGGCGACCCCGAACCCGCGGCCGGCTCCGAACAGGTCGAGCACGGTCTCACCACCCAGCAGCACCAGATCGCGCTGCTGGTGTCCGAAGGAGCCACCAACCGCGAGGTGGCCGCGCACATGTTCATCAGCCCGCGCACCGTCGAGCACCACTTACGCGGGATCTTCCGCAAGCTCAACATCCGCTCGCGGGTGGACCTGGCCCGCATGTTCCGCTGAGAAGGCCGCGGTTCCCGCGGAACGCCCCCGCGGGGCAGGGGAAACGCGACCGACCTCGACCCCCGACCCGCTGTCCGCTCCACCGCGGTATACGACTACCCCCTACATTCCAACCGGTCGGTATCAGTGCAGCGGATCCCGGCCCCGGCACGGAAAGCAGAGTGCATGAGACCCACAACGCCGGACCCCCTACTCACCGCCGAGGGGGTGACCGTGCGCTTCGGCGGCCTGACCGCCCTGAGCGACGTGGGGCTGTCGGTGGCGCCCGGCAGCATCGTCGGACTGATCGGGCCCAACGGCGCCGGGAAGACGACGCTGTTCAACGTCGTCTCCGGCGTCCTGCGCCCGCAGAGCGGCACCGTCGCGTGGAAGGGCCGCCGGCTGCGCCGGCACCGCCCCCACCACCTCGCCGACCTGGGCATCGCCCGCACACTGCAGGGCCTCAACCTGTTCCCCGGGCTCTCGGCTCTGGACAACGTCATGGTCGGCGCGGACCGGCTCTGCCGCGGGGGCGCGTTCGCCATGCTCACCGGCCTGGGTCGCTACCACTCCGACGAGCGGCGCCTGCGCGAGCGGGCGATGGCCGCGCTGGCGGAGTTCGGCGCAGCGCACGCCGCCCGGGCGATGCCGGGCACCCTGCCCTTCGGCGTGCAGAAGCGCGTTGCGCTGGCCCGCGCGGTGGTCGCCGAACCCGAGCTGCTGCTGCTCGACGAGCCCGCCGGAGGGCTGTCCGGCGAGGACATGCACGCCCTGGGCGCGGCCATCAAGTCCTTCCGCTCGCGCATGGGCGTCTTGCTGGTCGAACACCACATGGACCTGGTGATGGACGTCTGCGACCACATCGTGGTGCTGGACTTCGGCGAGGTGATCGCCTCGGGCCCGCCCGAGCGCATCCGATCCGACCCGGCGGTCGCCGAGGCCTATCTGGGCGAGCCGGAGGAGGCGGGTACCGATGGCTGAACAGCCGATGCTGACCGTGGAGGGGCTCACCGCCTGCTACGGCGCGGTGACCGCACTCAACGGGGTCAGCATGAGCGTGCCCCGCGGCGGCATCTGCGCCGTGCTGGGCGCCAACGGTGCCGGCAAGACGACCCTGCTGCGCACGCTCAGCGGCCTCAAGCGCGCCGAGTCCGGCCGAGTACTGCTGGACGGCGCCGACATCACCCGGCTGCCGGCCGAGCGCCACGTCCACCACGGCCTGGCGCACGTGCCCGAAGGCGGCGGAGTCATCGCCGAGCTGACCGTGGAGGAGAACCTGCGCCTGGGCGGCCTGTGGCGGCGCGGTCGTCGCGACCGGGCCCGGAGCGCGGCCGAGGTGCTGGAGCTGTTCCCGCCGCTGCGCGAGCGGGTGTCGCGTCCGGCCGCCACGCTCTCGGGCGGCGAGCGCCAGATGCTCGCGCTGGGCCGGGCGCTGATGGCCCGCCCCCGGGTGCTGCTGCTGGACGAGCCCTCACTGGGGCTGGCGCCGCTGGTCACCCGGCAGATCATGCGGATGCTGCTGGACCTGCGGGCCGAACGCGACCTGACGGTGGTGCTCGTGGAGCAGAACGCACGCAGCGCGCTGTCGGTCTCCGACCACGGCCTCGTGCTCAACCAGGGCCAGGTCGCCATGGCCGAGGACGCCGACCGGCTCCTGGCCGACGACCGCATGCGCCACGCCTACCTGGGCTTCTAGAAGAGGGAAAACCGTGGACCACTTCATCGACCTGACACTGAGCGGCCTGTCCGCGGGCGCGGTCTACGCGGCGCTCGCGCTGTCGCTGGTCATCATCTACCAGGCCACGCGCGTGGTGAACTTCGCGCAGCCGGCACTGGCGCTGATCTCGGTCTACATCGCCTACACGGTCTCGCAGGCCACCGGCAGCTACTGGCTGGGGTTCGGCGCCGCGCTGGCGACCGGCCTGGTGCTCGGCGCCGCCACCGAGCGGCTGCTGATCCGCCCGGTGCACGGGCGCTCGCCGCTCAGCGCCATCATCGTCACGCTGGGCCTGCTGCTGGTGTTGCAGGGGCTGGCCGGGATGATCTGGAGCAACGAACCGCACTCGTTCTCCTACCCGCTGGGCTTTCGCGGCCGGTTCTCGCCCTCCGACTGGTTCGCCCTGGCCTCGGTGGGCGGCGCGGCGCTGCTGCTGTTCGGGCTGTACCGCTTCACCCCGCTGGGGCTGCGGATGCGCGCGGCGGCCTTCCGACCCGAGGCCGCGCGGCTGAGCGGCGTGCGGGTGGGCCTGATGCTGACCACCGGCTGGGCCATCGCCTCGGTCATCGGCGCGCTGGCCGGGATGCTGGCGGCGCCGCCGTTCATCTTCCCCAACGTGCTCGACACCGTGTTCATCTACGCGATCGCCGCCGCTGTCGTGGGCGGGCTGGAGAACCCCTTCGGCGCCCTGGTCGGCGGCGTGCTTCTCGGCGTGTGCCTGTCCTATGTCTCCGGCTACGCCGGTCCGGAGCTGACCACCCTGGCGGCGCTGGCCATCCTCGTCCTGGTGCTGAGCATCCGGCCGGACGGCCTGTTCTCCCGACCGACCGCGCGAAAGGTGTAGTGATGGTCTCGCTGCGCAACAACGAGTCCACCGGCCAGGGCGCCCCGGCTCCGGGATCCCCCGCCCCCTCGCTCGCCGACCGCTGGCGGTCGCTGCCGGCCCTGGTGCGGTTCCCGCTGGCCGCGGCCGCCGCCTTCGGGGCGATCGTCGCGCTGATGGGGGTCACCGGCCCCACCGGCGACCTGCGCATCGGCAGCGTGGGCTACTTCATGCTGGCCATCGCGGGCCTGCAGCTGCTCATCGGCTACAGCGGACAGGTCTCGCTGGGGCACGGCGCGTTCATGTTCATCGGCGCCTACACCATGGCGCTGCTCGTGCTCAACCAGCCCGCCCTGCCGCTGTGGCTGAACATGGTCATCACCGTCGTGCTGAGCTGCGCGGCCGGCGTGCTGGTCGGCGCCGCCACGGCGCGGCTGCACGGCCCCTACCTCGCGGGCGCGACACTGGCGCTGGCCGTGGGCCTGCCCGCGCTGACGGTGCGCTTTCCCGAGCTGCTCGGCGGCAGCAACGGACTGGCCTTCTCCACCCGGGGCGCGCCCGCCCCTCTGGCGGGCCTGGTCACCGACACGCAGTGGCAGTCCGCGGCCGTGTGGCTGACCACGCTGATCGGCCTGGTCGTGCTGGCCACGATCAGCGCGGGACGGCTGGGCCGGCGGATGCGCGCGCTCCGCGACGACGAGTCGGCCGCGGGCCTGGCCGGAGTGCCGGTGGGCCGCACCAAGGTGATCGCCTTCGTCGTCAGCGCGGGCGCCGGCGGGCTCGCCGGCGCCTGCCAGGCCTACCTGCTGGGCACGGCCACCCCCAGCTCCTTCACGGTGACGCTCTCGCTGAGCCTGCTGGCGGCCCTGGTACTCGGCGGGCTCGGCAGCATGTGGGGCGCCTTCTTCGGAGCCGTCGCCCTGGTCTACGTGGAGGTGTGGGGCGAGGAACTGGCCCACACGCTGTCCTTGGACAGCGACGTCGCCAACAACCTGCCGATCGTGTTCTTCGGCGTGCTGCTCATCCTCATCGTGCTCGTGTGGCCGCAGGGCCTGCACGGGATGCTGCGCAGCCTCGCCGGACTGGTCCGCCGCGGGCGCTGACCAACCCACCCCGCCATCCCGCCCGCACCCCGTCCCCGATCCACCGCCCGGGAGAAACCATGAGATCACGCATCGCCCCGGCCGCCGCCCTGACGGCGGCGGTCCTGCTGGCCACCTCGTGCGGAGGAGCCGGCGAAGTGCAGGAAGGCGCAGCCGCCGACCTGGACGTCTCGACCGGCGTCACCGACAGCAGCATCAAGATCGGCTCGCACCAACCGCTGACCGGCCCGGCCGCCCCCGGCTACAGCCAGATCTCCATCGGCGCCCGAGCCGTGTTCGACTACGTCAACGAGAACGGCGGCGTCAACGGACGCGAGATCGACTACGTGGTCAAGGACGACGCCTACGACCCGGCCCGCACCATCGAGGTGACCCGGGAGCTGGTGCACCAGGACGAGATCTTCGCGATGCTCGGCGGCCTGGGCACACCCACCCACTCCAAGGTCGTCGACTTCCTCGACGACGAAGGCGTGCCCGACCTGTTCGTGTCCTCGGGCGCGCTGATGTGGAACCAGCCGAACAAGTACCCGCTGACCTACGGCTTCCAGGTGGACTACACCAAGGAGGCCAAGATCCAGGGCCAGTACATCGCCGAGAACATGCCCGACGCCAAGGTCGGCTACCTGCACCAGAACGACGACGTGGGCACCGACTCCGAGGCGGGCCTGGAGCAGTACGTGGCCGAGCAGCGCGTGACGGTGGAGTCCTACGACTCCGGAAACACCGACCTGGGCCCGCAGATCGCGGCGCTGAAGGAGGAGGGCGCCGACGTGGTGGTGTGCTCGTGCATCCCCGCCTTCACGGCGCTGGCGATCCTGGAGTCGGCGAGCATCGGTTACGACCCGCAGTTCGTGGTAAGCACCATCGGCGCCGACACCGCGACGCTGAAAGGGCTGCTCTCGGAGTTCGCGGCCGAGGCCGGAAACGACGACCTGCCTGTCGAGGAGCTGCTGAACGGGATGGTCTACACCGGCTACCTGCCCGCCGTCACCCAGGAGGACGACCCGTGGATCGAGCTGTACGCCCGGATCTACGACGAATACGCCGACAGCGACAGGCCGATGACCAACACCACGGTCTACGGCATGGTGCAGGCCACCCTGATGTCCAAGGCGCTGGTTGCGGCCGGCGACGACCCGACCCGGCAGAGCCTGGTGGACGCCGTGCAGGGCCAGGACTGGTCGGGTCCGGGGCTGGTGCCCTTCGCCTCCGGTGAGGACGACCACGGCGGGTACTCCGGAGCCCTGGTCATGGAGTTCCGTGCCGGCAAGGAGCCCGAGATCTTGCAGGAGGCCCGCGTCACCGACAACGCCGGGGGTGAGATCACCGAGGCGGGCGACGTCGAGCGGGCCTCGCCTGAGGAGTTCGGCTTCCACGGCGAAGGCTAGGCACGACCGGACGATCCGCCCGCCGCGAACGGCACGCGTGCGCACCCTGGGCCCGACGCGCGGGACGCATGGGCCCCGGCGGGGCGGCGGTCCGTAGGCGACCCCCGCCGGAAAACGGCGCCCGGTCCGAGCGGACCGGGCGCCGACCCGTGCCGGGGCACGGAGGCGCCCAGGGCTTGGGGCCCCTGCGGTCTCGGGCGCGGTGCGGACGCGCGAGGGCCTGCCCCGGGGCGAAGGTCGCAGAGCCCGGGAGGCGGAGCAGGCGCGGACGGGCGGGAAAGCGGGGTCCTCGGCAAAGCAGGGCGCGCCCATCACGACTCCTCCGCGCACATTCCCCCACCCGATTTCCGTTTGCAATGGATTGAACCCCCGATGGGGAATTCGGTGGCCAATCTCCAGGATCCCGGGACGAAGGTCCCGACTCCCGTCGCGCGCCCGTTCGATGCCGAACCGCGTGGAATCCGCCGCCCGCTGCCCAGCGGAGCGGTCCTGCGCGCGGCATCCCGGAAGCGGCCGCGTGAACGCCTCCACCGGCCCACTGCGGCACCGACACCGGAAATTCCGCGAGGTCTGCGGACCCGGGGGCCGCGAGGTCCGCGAATCGCCCCCGTCCGGCGGCAGGTACAGTCGTTGACACACGCAAGGAGTGCGGGCAATACTCGCATTCGATCGGGAAGGCCTACGACCGGATCGGTCGCACCTCGATTCTCACGCTGCGAAGCCATTCGGTCACCTGACCGGGCGCCTTGTGCTGTGCGCGGGCTTCGCGCCGGGGAGGCGATTCGAGTCGGCGCTCGAATAACGGCACAGGAGGGCGTGCGATGCTCAACAAGGACCACTCTCCCTCACCCCGAGGTTTCGCCGAGGTGGTGCGCTCGCTGTTCGTCCAACCGGACCTGCGCGCGACGCTTCAGCGGACGGTGGACCTGGCTGTGACCACCGTCCCCGGATGCGACTACGCCGGCGTGAGCCTGGTGGAGTCGCGGAGCAGGCTGCAGACCCCGGTGTGCACCCACGACATCGTGCGCCGCAGCGATGCGCTTCAGCTGCAGCTGGGCGAAGGCCCGTCGCTGGACTCGATGGGCAAGGGGACCTACGTCTACCTCCCCGACCTCACCTCGTCCACACGCTGGCCCAGGTACGCCGCCGAAGCCGCCAAGCTGCCCATCGGCAGCCTGCTGAGCTTCCGGCTGTTCACCGCGCGCGAGACCCTCGGCGTGCTGATCCTCTACGCGGGGCGCCCGCAGTCCTTCGGCGAGGACTCCCACGAGGTCGGAGTCGTCTATTCGGCGCAGGCCGCCTCCGCTCTGGCCGCCAACCGGCACATCTCCAACCTCAGCCGCGCCCTGGACACCCGCGAGACGATCGGCCAGGCCCAGGGCATCCTGATGGAGCGCCACCACATGACCGCCGACCAGGCCTGGGAGCGCCTGCGCGAGGCGTCGCAGAACCTCAACGTCAAGCTCGCCGAACTCGCCGAGAAGATCGCCCTCACCGGCGAGGACCCCACCTCACCCGTGAACTGACCCCGCCCCTCCTCCGCCCCGGCGCGCCCGGGCGGGCCGAGGCAAGCCGGCGCAATGTCCGGGCAAGCTCCTCGCGGCGGATGCGGGTGCCGCCACGACGCCCACCCGCGGCGCCGTCCTCCACGGACCGATGCCCCCGCAAACGCGTGCCGCCCCGGCACGGGAAAGCGGTCGCGTGAGATTCCCGATGGCAAAGGCCGCCGCCGCCTTCGCCCCGTCTACCCTGCAGCTTCGCAATCTCACGTGTTAATTAACCGCAAAACCAGGCGGAATCGGACGGGTTCGGCTGGCCTGATCGCGCATATCTCGATATGGTCAACGTGTTGTGCAGGAGGTCCGACAGCGCGGCCTATGACGCCATCATGTGCGTCCCGGCCCCCGCTGCGGTGAACCACCGCACACTACGGGGGAGTTACATCGCCGGCTTGGGGCACAACGCGCCGTGCGATCCGGGGGGCATGTGGTCGGTGGTCAACTCCGATCGCAGAAGGAACGTTGACGATGAGCGCATCGAGCACGCTCCGCGAACGAGAGACCGCAGTACCGCGTCCGCGCAGTTCCCGTGGGAACCACCGCGGGAACAGCAAAACCGACGAAGCCTACTACGCCCGCACTCGGGAACTGTTCGCCCAGCTCAAGGGTGGGTCAGCGGGCCCGGCCGAGCGCGATGAGATCTATCGGACCCTGGTGGATCTGCATGCGCCGGTCGTGCGCCGTATCGCCCGCCGCTACCGCAACCGCGGTGAGCCCGAGGAGGACCTGCGCCAGGTTGTGACAGTCGGCCTGGTCCAGGCGATCCGCGATTTCAAGCCCGAGTACGGCAAGGAGTTCATCTCCTACGCCCTGCCCATGATGACCGGAGAGGTCAAGCGCCACTTCCGGGACCGCACATGGGCGATCCGGGTGCCGCGCAAGTACCAGGAGAAGCGGCCCGAGCTCAACCGGGTGACAGCATCGTTCGCCCAGGAGCACGGCCGCTCGCCCACCGTCGCCGAGATCGCCGAACGGCTGGAGATGAGCGTCGACGACACGCTCGAGCTCATCGACGCCTCTTCGGCCTACAGCGCCCTATCGCTCGACGTGCCCTACGGGGCCGAAGAGGAGGACAAGACGCTGGGCGACACGCTCGGCGCGGAGGACCGCGACCTGGAGAGCGCCGCCGACCGCGCGTCGTTGCGGCCGGCACTGGCAACCCTCTCGCCGCGCGACCGGCGGATCGTGCTCCTTCGGTTCGCGGGCAACAAGACCCAGGCCGAGATCGCCGAGATCGTCGGCCTGTCGCAGATGCACGTCTCACGGACGCTCTCGGCGTCGCTGGCCAAGCTGCGCAAGCAGCTGGTACCCGACGTCTGAGGGAACCAGCGAGGGTGTCCCACGACCGGGCCCCCGGGGAAGCCGTGCTCCCCGGGGCCCTATGCGTGCACCGGGGGCCCGACCGGCCCGGCGGACTCGCCGCGGGCGGTGTCGTCGGCACGGCAGACCGACCGGGTCTGCATGCCGTCGCCTGAGGCGGTGACGGGCTCGGCGGCCGACCCCTGGCGGATGAGGTCGGGACCGCACGGCCGGGCGCCGGGGCGCGTTCCAGCCGGGGGTGCATCAGACGCCTCCCGCGGCCAGGGCGGAGGATTCGCCCCCCGGCCCGGGCAGCTCGCGGCCGCGTTCGCGCAGCACGCCCACATAGCAGTCCTCGGTCTGGCGGGCCACCAGCGGCCACGTGTAGCGCACGGCGGCGCGGTCGGCGGCCGCGATCCCCAGGCTCTCGCGTGTGACGGGGTCGGCGAGCAGCAGGCGGATCCAGTAGGCCAGGGCGCGGGCATCGCGCGCAGGTATGAGCCGACCGGTGACGCCCTGGACGACGGTGTCCAGGTGGCCGCCCACGTGGGAGGCGATGACCGGCACCCCGCAGGCCATGGCCTCGACGGTGCTCATGCCGAAGGGCTCGTACCAGGGCACGCTGACGGCGATGTCGGCCGAGCGCAGCAGCTCGGGCACCCGCGAGCGGGGAACGCCGCCGGTGAAGACGACGCGGTCGGCCACACCGGCGTCCCCGGCGGACGCCCGCAGTGCGGCGATCTCCGGGTCCGCGTCGATCCGCTCCGGCGGGGCCCCGCCGACGACCACCAGCTCCGCGTCGGGCACCCCGGCGAGCGCGCCGATGGCGGTGCGGATCCCCTTGCGGGGCACCAGTCGGCCCAGAGTGAGGATGCGGGGCCGGTCCCCGCGTTCGGCGGCGGGCCCTTCGGGGCGAAAGGATCCGCAGTCGACGGCGCAGGGGATCACGGTGATCCGGTTGTGGGCGACGTTCCAGGTGCGCAGCTCGCGGCGCTCTTGGCCGGACGTGGCGACGATCCGGTCGACCCGGTGTGCCACGTCGCGCTCGGTGCTCTCCCGCTCGGGAGGGCTCGTGTCGTCGGGCCCCTGGTGGCGGCGCTTCTCGGCGCCCAGCGCGTGGAAGGTCTGCACCACGGGGATGCCGGTCCTTGCGGCCGCGTCCAGGGCGGCGCGCCCGCTCATCCAGAAGTGGGCGTGGACGATGTGGGGGCGGTCGCGGTTCCACGCCTCGGCGAGGCGCTCGGCGAACTCGCCCATGTAGGGCGGCAGGTCGTCCTTGCCGAGCGGGTGCGGGGGTCCGGCGTCGACGTGGTGCACGCGCACGCCGGGCGCGGACTCGACCGTCTCGGGATCGCCGGGGGCACTGCGGCGCGTGTGGACCACGACCTCGTGGCCGCGCGCGCCGAGGGCCGCAGCCAGCTCGGCGACGTGCACGTTCTGCCCACCGGTGTCCTGCTCGCCGAGGGCTGCCAGCGGGCTCGCATGTTCGGAGACGATGGCGACTCTCACGGTGTCACCTCCTTCGGTATCCGGTCCCGGCCGCGGAGGAACCGATCGACGAAACAGCGGTGCAGGGCGGTTCGGCGCGCGGCCCGCCCTGCTGGGCGGCGCGGGGTGCGGGCCGGTTCGGCGCGCGGGCGGTGCTGATGGGCGTTGACGCCGAGGAAGCTCATGGGCCGTCGACTCCTTCCCCTGCCCGCGGTCCCCGGCTCGTGCGGCGGCGGATCCCCGCCCTGTGAGCGCGATCAGTGGACTACCGATCGCAGCGTCTCTGAAACGACCTGCCTCGCCTACGGGGAACTGTAGCCACGCTGTGTGACGAAATGCGGGATGAGCGCCGCACGGCCTGCCGTGGGCGGAACCGCCGGACATTGGCGCGGCGCGGATCGGCGGGCCTCCTGTCGGCACGGTCGTCCGAGGCCCCGCCGCGGCCCTCGGCGGCCGCGGAGTGACCGCCCGCGCCCCGGGCGGTCACGCCCGCGCGGCCCGGCTCTCCTCGGTGCGGCGGGCGCTGGTGTCCACGCTGAAGTCGAGCCCTTCGTCGCCGACCCGCACGGTCACGCGGTCGCCCGGCGCGACCTCGCCGTCGAGGAGCCGGGACGAGAGCGGGTTGCCGACGCTGCGCTGGATGGTGCGGGCCAGCGGGCGGGCGCCGAACTCCGGCTGGTGGCCGGTCGCCGCCAGCCAGCGCACGGCGTCGTCGGTGAACTCGATGCCGATGTCCTGGGCGTGCAGCCGGCGCGCCGTCTCCTCCAGCAGCAGTCGGGTGATCTTCGCCAACTCCTCCTCGGTGAGCTGGGCGAAGACGATGATCTCGTCGACGCGGTTGAGGAACTCGGGCCGGAACTCGTCGCGCAGCCGCGCCATGATCCGCTCGCGGGTGGCGCGGTCGCGCTCGCCCTCCTCGGAGCCCACGAAACCGATTGGCCCGCCGCCGGTGACGAACTCCGACCCCAGGTTGCTGGTCATGATGACCACGGTGTTGCGGAAGTCGACGGTGCGGCCCTGCCCGTCGGTGAGGCGGCCGTCGTCGAGCATCTGCAGCAGCAGGTTGAACATGTCCGGGTGCGCCTTCTCGATCTCGTCGAGCAGGATGACCGAGTAGGGCGAGCGCCGCACCGCCTCGGTCAACTGGCCCGCCTCTTCGTAGCCGACGTAGCCGGGGGGCGCCCCGACCAGGCGCGCGGCGGTGTGGCGCTCCTGGAACTCGCTCATGTCGAAGCGGATCATCTGCTCCTGGGAGCCGAACAGCGCCTCGGCCAGCGCCCGCGCCAGTTCGGTCTTGCCGACGCCGGTGGGCCCCAGGAACAGGAAGCTGCCGATGGGCCGGTCGGGCGGGGCGAGTCCGGCGCGCGAGCGCCGCACCGCCTCGGCCACCGCGGCGACGGCCTCGTCCTGGCCGACCACGCGGGAGTGCAGCCGCTGCTCCAGCCCCGTGAGCCGCTCGCGCTCCTCCTGGGTGAGCTGGGAGACGGGGATCGAGGTGATCCGCGAGACGACCTCGGCGACGTCCTCCCTCCCGACCACGGGCACCTGTTCTGGCCCGGTGTCGCGCACCTCGGCGATGGCCTCGCGGGTCCGGTTGGCCTCGTCGCGAGCCTGCGAGGCGGCTTCATAGTCCTCGTCGCGTACCGCCTGCTCCTTGCGGGCCTCCAGCTCGCGCAGGCGCTCCTCCAGCTCGCGGACGTCGACGCTGGGCCGCTTGGCGCGCAGGCGCACCCGCGCGCCCGCCTGGTCGACCAGATCGATCGCCTTGTCCGGAAGGAACCGGTCGGAGAGGTAGCGGTCGGAGAGCTCGGCGGCCGCCACCAGGGCGTCGTCGCTGAAGCGGACCTGGTGGTGGGCCTCGTAGCGGTCGCGCAGGCCGCGCAGAATCTCCACGGTGTCTGCGACGCCGGGCTCGGAGACCAGCACCGGCTGGAAGCGGCGCTCCAGCGCCGCGTCCTTCTCGACGTTCTGCCGGTACTCGTCGAGGGTGGTGGCGCCGATCATGTGCAGCTCGCCGCGGGACAGCGCGGGCTTGAGCATGTTGCCCGCGCTCATCGCGCCCTCGGCTCCGCCCGCCCCCACGACGGTGTGCATCTCGTCGATGAAGATCAGCAGCTTGTCGTCGTTGCGGATCTCCTCGATGATGTTGCGGACCCGCTCCTCGAAGTCGCCGCGGTAGCGCGTGCCGGCCACCACGCCGGCCAGGTCGAGCTGGACGAGCCTGCGCCCGCTGAGGGTGTCGGGGACGTCGTTGTCGGAGATCCGCTGGGCGATGCCCTCGACGATGGCGGTCTTGCCCACGCCGGGGTCGCCGATGAGCACCGGGTTGTTCTTGCGGCGGCGCGCCAGCACCTCGATGGTCTGCTCGACCTCGGACTCGCGGCCCACCACCGGATCGAGGCGACCCTCGCCGGCGAGGGCGGTGATGTCGGTGCCGAACTCGTCGAGGTTGGGCGTCGTACTCTCCTGCCGGGCGGCGGTGCCGCTCTGCGTACCTGCGCCCGCGGGCGCGGGGCCCGCGCTCGCCGCCGACTGCAGCGACTCGGGGGTGACGCCGGACTCGGCGAGCATGCGGCCCATCCGCGACTCGCCGTTGACCGCGAGCGCGAAGAGCATGTGCTCGGGCGCGATGAGGGGCCGGCCCATCGCCCGCGCTATCTGGTGTGCGTCGAGCAGGGTGCGCTTGGCCGCCGGGGTCAGCGCCGGTACTCCCGGCCGGGCCTGGGGTGCACGCTCGGCCTCGCTCCCGGCCGACGCCGCGAGCGCCTCGGGGTCGGCTCCGGTGCGCTGGACCAGCTCGCGGGCCGGTGCGTAGCGCAGGACCGCCCACAGCAGGTGGGCGGCGTCCAGATCGGTCCGGTCGCTCTGGGAGGCGCGCGCGAGCGCCTCCGACACCACCTCCCGGGTGGCGGTGTCCATCAGCTTGGACAGGTCGACGCGCTGCGAGGCGCTGCGCGCGCCGCCGGGACCGAAGAAGCGCGCCAGGAACTCCTCGAAGGAGCGGGGATCGTCGCCTCCGCCTCCCGCAGGGAAGTCGTGTGTCATCGCCGGGGCCTCCTCATGGAACAGGGCGCCCGGTCGGGCGCCCCGGTCGGCGTGTGGCGGGTTCTCCGTCACCCGTTTCCGGTGCCGGGCGGGTTGTCGCCCTTGGGCTTGGCAGGCTGCGCGGGCACGCCGTGCGGCGGCGGGTTGCCCGGGGGCGCCTGCCCGCCCGTGCCGACCCGGGATCCGCCCCGGGCCGCCTGCGGTGTCTCCGGGTGGAAGTCCTGGTCGCCGCCTGTGGGCTCGGCGCCGTTCTCCAGCTCCCGCAGCCGCGATCGGAGGATCTCCAGCACCTGGGGCCGGTCGGCGTGTGCGGCCTCATAGCCGATCAGGTCGCGCATCTGCTCCTGTGTCAGCGCGCGGACGCGATGCTGCAGCGTGCCGACGGGCAGGCCCTCATACCCTGCGATCGGCGGTGCGTGCCGCTCAGCGGACATGGAACATCACTCCGTTCCCCGCGCTCGGTCCCAGCGTCGGGGCGCGCGGTCGCGCCGCGCGCCGGTGTCGCCTTCGGGGCCCGCCGCTACCCGTGGCCCCTGCGGCGAAACCGCCGGTCGGAGCGGGGAGTGCCGAGGGCGGCGGGCAGCGCGCCCTGCGCAGCGGCTCCGCCTGTCGGAAGCGGCGACCCCTGGTTCGGCCGTGCCGTTATGGGCGGCGACTGTGTGCGCCGCGTTCCGGTCTCGGCCCACCCCCGGCACGATTCGGCGGCGGCGGGTTGAGCGGGTAGAATCCGGCCGGATCGTTCAATTCTCAACCAAATGCGGTGCCGGGCGGCCGATCCGGGAAGCGCGCCCGGCCCGTGCCGGTACACACCGCCCTCGCCGCGCCCCGGGCGCCCGCCCCGCCTCCGCGGCGCGGGGTCACGGCCCCCGGCCACCCGCGCAGGGCGTCGCGGGTGGCCACCCGGCACCCAGACCGCGCCCGCGAGACCGTCCGTCCCGGTCTCGCGGGCGCGCCCTTCGCTACTGCAGGGGGTCCGGGCGCGCTGCTCATGGCCGCCGCGTCCGCCGCAGCCACACCGCCATCGACCGGCTCGGCGTGCGGACGCCCTGCACCGGCCGGAGCGGTCCCGCGCGGTGCGGGACCGCGCTCAGCCCTCTACCGGGTCGGCGGCCTCCTGCGGCCCCGGCACACGCGGAAACTTCAGGTCGAACGCCGGCCGCTCGCTGCGGATCCGCGGCAGCGTGGTGAAGTTGTGGCGCGGCGGCGGACACGACGTCGCCCACTCCAAGGAGACCCCGTAGCCCCACGGGTCGTCGGTCTCGACCCGGGGCGCGTTGCGCGCAGTCCACCAGATGTTCCAGAGGAAGAACAGCGTCGAGGCGCCCAGCACGAACGACCCGATGCTGGAGACCATGTTCAGCACGGTGAACCCGTCTGAGGGCAGGTAGTCGGCGTAGCGGCGGGGCATCCCCTCTACGCCCAGCCAGTGCTGGACCAGAAACGTGGTGTGGAAACCGACGAACAGCGACCAGAAGTGCGCCTTGCCCAGCCCTTCGTGGAGCATCCTGCCCGTCATCTTGGGCCACCAGAAGTAGAAGCCGGAGAACATCGCGAACACGACCGTGCCGAAGAGCACGTAGTGGAAGTGGCCCACGACGAAGTAGGAGTCGGTGACGTGGAAGTCCAGCGGCGGCGAGGCCAGGATCACCCCCGTCAGCCCGCCGAACAGGAACGTCACCAGGAACCCCACGGAGAACAGCATCGCCGAGGGGAAGGTGAGCTGGCCGCGCCACATGGTGCCGATCCAGTTGAAGAACTTGATCCCGGTCGGCACGGCGATGAGGAACGACATGAACGAGAAGAACGGCAGCAGCACCGCGCCGGTGGCGAACATGTGGTGGGCCCACACCGTCATCGACAGCCCGGTGATCGTGATCGTGGCGGCGACCATCCCCCCGTAGCCGAACAGCGGCTTGCGCGAGAAGACCGGGATCACCTCGGTGACGATCCCGAAGAAGGGCAGGGCGACGATATAGACCTCGGGATGGCCGAAGAACCAGAACAGGTGCTGCCAGAGGATCGCGCCGCCGTGGGCCGCGCCGTAGACCTGTGCCCCGAGGATGCGGTCGGCGGCCAGCGCCGCCAGCGCCGCGGTCAGCACCGGGAACGCGAGCAGGATCAGCACGCCGGTGAGCACGGTGTTCCAGGTGAACAGCGGCATCCGGAACACGGTCATGCCCGGCGCGCGCATCACCGCGATCGTCGTCATGAAGTTGACCGCGCCGAGGATGGTGCCCAGGCCCGACACCAGTAGGCCCAGCACCCACAGGTCCCCGCCCAGGCCGGGCGAGCGCACCGCGTCCGACAGCGGCGTGTAGGCGAACCAGCCGAAGCTGGCCGCTCCCGACGGTGTGAGGAAGCCGCCGACGACCATCAGACCGCCGAAGAGGAACAGCCAGTAGCTGAACATGTTCAGCCGCGGGAAGGCCACGTCGGGCGCGCCGATCTGCAGCGGCACGATCACGTTGGCGAACCCCACGAACAGCGGGGTCGCGAACAGCAGCATCATGATCGTGCCGTGGACCGTGAACAGCTGGTTGTAGCCCTCGTGGGTCACGACCTGCATCCCAGGCCACATCAGCTCGGCGCGGATCAGCATCGCCATCACGCCCGCCGCGACGAAGAACGCGAACGAGGTGATGAGGTACATCTTGCCGATCACCTTGTGATCGGTGGAGGACATCCAGCCGACGAAGGTCGTTCCTCCGGCGATCGGACCGCGCTCATGCGACGCCTCCCGCTCCGAGCGCGCGGTCTGGGTCATCGATGCTCCGTTCGTCTCACCCGGGCAGCGACCGGGAGGTTCGTGAAGGCCCGCTCCCGGCCCGTTCGCCGGCCCGCGGGCACGCTCGCGACGGGGGAACCGGGGTGCCGCGGCGCGGACGCGGCGGGCGGGTGCTCAGTCGGCGCCCACGGTGGCGGCGAGAAGGATCAGCGCCGACGTGAGTACGGCCGCCCACACCACCAGGACGGCCGCCCAGGGCGCCGGCTCGCGGTCGGCCTCGCCGGCGTTTCGGGCGAGCCGGTCGGAGTACTCCCGCAGGCGCCGACGGCACTCGGGGTCCTCCCGGGCGAGGTTCCGGCCGATCCGGTCCAGCTTCGCCCTCTCACCGCGCTCCAGGGCCATCGCCGTCCTCCTGCTCTCCTCCACCGTCCGCGCCGCCCGACCGGCCGCGGATCGGCGAGCGCGCCGCTACCCGCGCCGACGCCGGCCTAACGTCGGCTCTGCGCACCCGTCGCGGCAGGTCACGGCCCGTTGCGGGCGCCGCGCAGGGCGCGGTTTGGCTTGCCCAGACCGCGGTAGAGGGCGCGCAGAGGCACAGGGGCGACCCGCGCGCCGCGTCCGGCGCACGAGCGCGGGCGCGGCGCGGGCCCTGAGCGAACCCGACATCCGAATCCGGGACAGCCGCAACGCAGGAGGATCCCATGGCCGAGCAGGTTCGGGAGATCATGACGCAGCCTCCCTACACCGTGTCTCCGCAGACGACGCTGTACGAGACCGCCGTCATCATGCGGGACAAGGGCATCGGCGACGTGGTGGTGACCGAGAACGACACGGTGCTGGGCGTGCTGACCGACCGCGACATCGTGGTGCGCTGCGTCGCCGACGGCACCGACTGCGGTACAGCCACGGCCGGCGGCGCGCTGAGCGGCCGCCTGTCGGTGGTGGGCCCCGGCGACAGCATCGACGAGGCCGTACGCGTGATGCGCGAGGGCGCGGTGCGGCGTCTGCCGGTCGTCGACGCCGACCGCGTCGTGGGCGTCGTCTCGCTGGGCGACCTCGCAGAGGAGCGCGACCCCTCGTCGGTGCTGGCGTCGATCAGCCGAAGCCGGGCCAACATCTGACCCGGCGCGCTCGGCGGCCCGGGGCGGTGCTCCGCCCGGGCCGGCGGGTTTGCGCCGCACGGGCTGCGGTAGCGGCGCCACCATGAGCGACGCCGCGGCGGGCACGAGCCCGCAGCGAGGCAGCGGGGAGGCGCGACCGCGCCTGCTGGTTTTGCGCGCGCTCGGCCTCGGCGGCTTCCTCACGGCGGTACCCGCGTTCCGGGCGCTGGACCGCGCCCGCCCCGGGGACCCGATCGACCTCGCGGCACCCCGCGCCCACGCCGACCTGCTTGCGCTCGCGGGGCTGGAGTGGACGCTGCTGCCCACCGAAGGGCCCCGGACCCCGCCGTGGCGCCATCCGGTCCCGCCCGGCGCCGCGGTGAACCTGCACGGCAGCGGCCCCGAATCCGTACAGGCGCTGCGCGCGCTGGGACCGGGGCGGCTGTGGACGCACGCCTCTCCGGCTGCCGGGACCCTGGGCCCCGAGTGGCCGCGCCAGATGCACGACGTCGACCTGTGGTGCCGCCTGCTCGCCTACTACGGCATCAGCGCCGACCCCACCGACCTGCGGCTGCCGCTTCCCCGTCCCCCGAAAGAGCACGCGGGCGCGGCCGTCGTGCACCCGGGTGCGGCCTTTGCCGCGCGGCGCTGGCCGCCCGAGCGCTTCGCGGCCCTGGCGCGGCGGCTGGCCGACTCGGGGCTCGACGTGGTGATCACAGGCTCGGCGGCCGAGCGCCGACTCGCGCTGGAGGTCGCGCACCGGGCGGGGCTGGACGAGCAGCGGGTGCCGGCCGGGCGGACGACGCTGCCGGAGCTCGGCGCCCTGGTCGCACACGCAGCCCTCGTGGTGTGCGGCGACACCGGCGCCGCACACCTGGCGACCGCCTACGGCACGCCCTCGGTCGTGCTCTTCGGACCGGTCGACCCCGCGTTGTGGGGGCCGCGCATCGACGCCGACCGGCACGCCTGCCTGTGGTACGGCGAGCCCGGGGACCCGAACGGCGGGGCGCCCGCTCCCGGGCTGCTGCGGATCGGCGTGGCCGAGGCCGCCGCGGCCGCCGAGCGGGTCCTCGGCCGCACGCGGCCCGCGGCCCGTTCCCCCTCCCCGCCGGCACCGCGGGCGCCGCACCGGCTCCGGGCGGCGCCCGCCTCCGCGTCACCGCCGCGCTGAGCTCAGTGCGGACGGTGCTCCGCGCGCCGTCCGCACGCGGAGCCGGGCGGCGCGCTCGCGGCCGTCATCGCCCGCTTCCCCGGCCGCTGGGCGCGCGGCGCTCGAACCGCTCACGCGCGCGGTGGTGGGCGGTCGCTAGCAGCTCCTCCACGGCCTCCGCGGTCCGCGGGCCGGGGTTGACCACGGCGAGCCAGCTCAGGCCGGCGTAGAGGGGATGGGCGCAGACGGTGTCGGCGGCGCTCGGGTCGGCCCCCGGAGGCGGCGGCTCCTTCGGCCCGTGCCCGGTCCACCGGCGGAACCCCTCGGCTCCGGCGGCCACGTTCACCCGGAAGAAGCCCGGGCGGTCGAGCCGGGAAGCGGTGTCGTCGGGGTAGTCCTTCGTCACGACGGTCGCGAACGGCTGCGACCTGGGGACGACTCCGTCGGGTGCGTAGTAGAAGAAGACGTCGCCCCAGGCGATCTCGGGGGTCCCGTCGCCCTCCCGCGGTTCGAGTACGAGGACGCCGTCCATCGCGCGTACGTGTTCGATGATGTCGTTCATCTCCATAACCTCAAGCGTTACATTGAAGTGCTTATGAAGACTTCCGATACTTCTTCCGCCGGTCGTAGCCGGAAAAGCCTGCAAGACCCGCTTCGGCCGGTGGACGTCGCCCGGCGGGTCGGCTGCTCGGTGCAGCAGATCCGGCTCTTGGAGAACGAGGGGGTGCTGCCTCCCGCAGCCCGATCGGCGTCCGGCTACCGGGCCCTGGGACCCGCCCATGTGGAGGCCGCACTCGTGTACCGCGCGCTGGCCGCCGCCGTCGACCCTGTCGAGGCCAAGCGGATCATGCGTGCCGCCCGACGCCCGCGGGCCGCGACGCTGCTCGCGCTCGTCGACTCGGCCCACGCGCGGCTGCACGCCGAGCGCGACGGCCTGCGGACTGCGCAGCGGGCGGCTGCGGAGATCACCGGGGAGCCGGTCGACGACGCCCGGCCCGCGGATGCGATGAGCATCGGCGAACTCGCCGACGCGCTCGGCGTGCGCCCCTCGACCCTGCGGCACTGGGAGGCGGAGGGCCTCCTCGCGCCTGCGCGGCCGGAGGGCCGCCGGCGCTCGTACGCGCCGACGGACGTGCGGGACGCGCGGATCGTCCACCAGCTGCGCCGGGCCGGCTACCGGATCGGTGCCCTCCAGGGCCTGATGCCCCGGCTGCGCCGGAACCGGGGGTGGGACGACGTCGCCGGCGCGCTTCGCGAGCGAGAAGCCGATCTCGACACCCGGTCCCGCCGACTCCTGGAAGCGGCCGCCGCACTGCACGCGCTGCTGGAGCGCTCGGAGGCGCAGGCCCGGTGACACCCCCACCCCGGCGGCGCCGGGCACAGGAGGCGGCCGGCCGCGAGGGGGCGGCCGGAGCGAGCGGCCGCCGCGCCGAGGCGGCGTAGCGGCTTCGGTCACGACCCGCGGGCCTCGCGGGTCCGGGTGCGGCTGGCCTTCTGCAGCGCGTCGACCAGCTCGCGCTTGCTCATCTTCGAGCGCCCCCGGACGCCGACCTCCTGCGCGCGCTCGTAGAGGTGCTCCTTGCTGGCGTTGGCGTCGACGCCCCCGGCGGTCGGCTCGTCCCCGCCGCGCCGCTTGGGCGCCTCGGGGTTGGCCGCCTGCTTGTCGGAGGGGCCCTTGCGCTCCTTCGGCTTCCAGTGGCCGCCCACCTTCTCGTACCGGTGCTTGAGCGCCGCGTAGGCCACGCGGTGGGCGCGCTCACCCTCGCCGTAGGTGTCGACGGCGGAGTCGTGGGCCTTGATCCAGGTCTCCTGGGCACCCTGCGGCGAGCGCCGCAAAGTGGCGGGAAGCTCCTCACGCGCCGGCATCGGCGTCCTCCTTCCGCTGTCGTGCGGGCGCCGGTGGAGAGCACCGCCGCCTCCGGCAGGCCCGGTGCAGCGCGGGGTCGGGCTCGGTGCGCGCGGTCTTGAGCTGGTCCACGCGTCGGCGTCGCCGGGGCCGCTCAGATGGCTGCGCAGGAACTCTTCCGCCTGTGTCGGCATGGTCGGAGCCCCTCTTCGGCTCGGTCACGGCAACGAAGGGCCTTGCCGCGCCGCTACCGACATCGACCCGCGCCAAACGCGGCGCCGGAGCGGCCCGGCCGCCGCGCGGGGCGGGTCCCGAGGGGTTTGGGGGCGAGGAGGCGCAGGTAGGTGGATAGTGACACGTGCGCCGCGCACACCGGTGGAGCCCGGACCTGCAGGAGGCCGACATGGTGCGTGAACGCCTCGACCCCGAGACGGCCGAGCTGTGGCGCGGGTTCCACGCCACGGTGAACATGCACGGCGAGGAGCTGCGCCGCTGGCTGCTCACCGACGCCTCGGGGCCCGACACCTTCTCCGCCGAGCCCTCGATGGACGTCTCCCGGCTCGGCCGGCGCATCGTGGAGATCCTGGACAAGCGCCGGGTCGACCTGACCTCCGATGACGTCGACACCATGCGCGAGGTGGTGGAGAACGCCGCCCGGCTGCTGGCGGTGCCCTCCGAAGAGCGCGGCGAGCAGTGGCGGCACGACCTGATGACCCTGGGCCACGACCCGCTGCGCCCCGACCCCGCGAGCCCGGAGGAGGATCCCGGCGCCGAGGGCACCCTGTAAGCGCCGCTGAGGGCCGCCGCCGTCGCGGGCCCGCGGGGTTTCGGACCGCCGCGGGGCGGTAGCAGAGGCGGGGCGACGACGGGGAGGAACAGCGAGATGAACGTGCAGACGGTCACGGTGGCGCACGGGGACGCAGAGCTGGCGGGGGATCTGACGACGGTTCCCGACGCCGGGGGCGTGGTGCTCTTCGCCCACGGCAGCGGCAGCTCGCGCCACAGCCCTCGCAACAGGGAGGTCGCCGACGCCCTGAACAAGGCGGGTTTCGCGACCCTGCTCCTCGACCTGCTGACCGAGGACGAGGACCGCGCCGACCAGGCCACTCGGGAACTGCGCTTCGACATCGGGCTGCTGACACGGCGGCTGACGGCCGCCGTCGACTGGCTGGCGCGGGACGCCCGGACGGCCGAGCTGGACGTGGGCCTGTTCGGGGCGAGCACGGGAGCGGCCGCGGCGCTGACGACGGCGGCCGACCGCCCGCGCCAGGTGGGCGCGGTGGTCGCCCGCGGCGGCCGGGTGGACCTGGCCGAGGACCGCCTCGCCGAGGTCTCCGCGCCGGTGCTGATGATCGCGGGCAGCGCCGACGAGCCGATCGTGCGGGTCTCCTTCGCCGCGTCGGAGAACCTGCACGTCCTCAACGAGGTGCACCTGGTGCCCGACGCCACCCACCTGTTCGAGGAGCCGGGGACGCTGGAGCAGGTCGCCGGTGCCGCGATGGCCTGGTTCCGCGACCACCTGGGCGCCGACCGCTCCAGCGGTCAGCGCTGAGACGGCACCGACGGGCGGAGCCGCGGGCCCCGCGCGCCGCGCCGTCCCCTGCCCTGACCCGACCTGCACTCCCCCACTCCGTCGCACCGGTCAACGTGTGTTCGTGGCCGGATTCGGCCAACACTGCCGAGTGCACCGCGCGACCCTGTACGCGACCAGCTCACCGACCGTTCCGGTCACCCGCCGCGTACACACGGCGATCGGCGCCGCACCCTGATCCCCTTCGTCCCATTGCTTCGCCAAGAACTAATAGTTAAGTTTCCTAAAAAATAAGCGAAGACCAATCGCAGTACGGACGGAACCCGATGAGCGTGCCTTTCCCCTGCGCCGGCAACGCCCGCGCGCCCCCGCTGCCGCCCGCCTCCGCCGCGCACGGCGGCGGCCCGGCCCCCGGCCCGGCGCCCTGCCGCCCCACCGGCCGAGCGAGCGGCCCGACCCGCGCGCCCGGCACCGCATTCCCCCCGCCCCGCTCGGCGCAGTAGGAGCGAACGAACGTGAAGATCCCCCGCATTAGACCGGCGGCCGCGATGGCGCTCGCCGCCGCGCTCGCGGTGAGCCCGCTGCACGCCGCACCCGCGGCGGCCGCCGCCGAGGCCACCGTCGTCTACACCGAGGGCCAGACCTGGGAGACCGGGTACAGCGGCCAGTTCACCATCATCAACGAGGGCGACACCGCCCTGCGGGACTGGACGATGCAGTTCAGCCTCCCCGACGGCACCGCCGTGAGCAGCATGTGGAACGCCGACGTCGCCGAGTCCGGCGGCACCTACACCGTCACTCCGCCCTCCTGGGGCGCGCCGGTCCCCGCCGGCGGGAGCTACGGGATCGGGTTCAACGGCTCCTTCTCCTCCGGTACGACCGCCACCGAGCCCACGACCTGCACGATCGACGGCGCACCGTGTTCGGGCGGCGCGCCCTCCGAGGACACCGAGGCGCCCTCGGTTCCCGCGAGCCTGCGATCCGGCGCCCAGACCGCCGACAGCGTCACCCTGAACTGGGACGCCGCGAGCGACGACGTCGGCGTCGCCGGCTACGAGGTGCTGCGCGGCGGCGAGGTCGCCGCCTCCACCACCGGTACCGCGACCGGCACCACCGTGGGCGGGCTGGCGGCCGACACCGAGTACACGTTCTCGGTGCGGGCCTACGACGCCGCGGGCAACCGGTCGGCGGCCGGCGACCCGGTCACCGTGCGCACCTCCCCCGCCGACGACGGCGGCGACCCCGGGCCGGGCGGCGACCGCAGGGTCGGCTACTTCACCCAGTGGGGCATCTACGCCCGCGACTACCTGGTCCAGGACGTCGACACCAGCGGCACTGCCGAGAAGCTGACCCACGTCAACTACGCCTTCGGCAACGTCTCGGCCGACGGCCAGTGCTTCATGGCCAACCAGCCGGGCGAGGGCGACGCCTACGCCGACTACGGCCGCTCCTTCGGCGCGGCCGAGAGCGTGGACGGCAGCGCCGACACCTGGGACCAGCCGCTGCGCGGCAACTTCAACCAGCTGCGCGAGCTCAAGGAGAAGCACCCCGACCTCAAGGTGCTGATCTCGCTGGGCGGGTGGACGTGGTCGAAGAACCTCTCCGACGCCGCGCTGACAGCCGAGTCTCGCGAGCGGCTCGCCAGCTCCTGCGTGGACATGTACCTGCGGGGCAACCTGCCGGTCATCGACGGAGCCGGCGGCACCGGATCGGCCGCGGGACTCTTCGACGGCATCGACCTCGACTGGGAGTGGCCGGCCTCGGCGGGCCACCCCGACAACACCTTCCGGCCCGAGGACAAGCAGAACTTCACCGCCCTGGTGCAGGAGTTCCGCGAGCAGCTCGACGCCCTGGAGGCCGAGAACGGCCGCTCCTACGAGCTGAGCTCCTTCATGGCCGCGGACCCGGAGAAGATCGAGGCCGGCTACGAGGTGGGCGCGCTGATGGAGGACTTCGACTTCGTCACCGTGCAGGGCTACGACTTCCACGGCGCCTGGGAGGACACCACCAACCACCAGTCCAACCTCACGCCGATCCCCGGCGACCCCGGGCCCGACACCTACAGCACGCAGGAGACGGTCCAGGCCTACATCGACCGCGGCGCCGACCCGGCCGACCTGGTGATGGGCGTCCCCTTCTACGGCCGCGGGTGGACGGGAGTCTCCGCCGGGCCCGACGGCGACGGGCTGCACCAGCCCTCCTCCGGCGCGGCGCAGGGACCCTTCGAGAACGGGATCGACGACTACAAGAACCTCAAGGACCTGACCGGCTACACCCTGCACCGCGACGACGAGGCCGGAACGGCCTGGCTCTACGACGGCTCCACCTTCTGGACCTACGACGACCCGACCGCCATGCGGCAGAAGGTCGCCTGGGCGAAGGAGCAGGGCCTGGGCGGGATCATGGCCTGGTCCCTGGACGGCGACGACGCCCAGGGCAGCCTGATGGCGGCGATCGACGGCGCCCTCGACGGCGCCTGACCGGCCGCACTCGGGGGCCGGGCGCTCCTCCCGGCCCGGCTCCCGCGGGCGTGCGGCCGCTGGGGTCAGCGGGGGCCGCACTCCCTCCGCCGTGCACCTCGCCGTGCACGCGGCCCACCGTCCCGCCGCCGACCGGACGCCCGGACCGGCGGCGGGACGCGGAACGAGCGCACGCGCGCCCCCGCAGCGCGTGCGCTCGCCGCATTCAGACTGCGGGCACCGGCCGGCGGGGCCGCGGATGTGCCGGTACGGACGGCCGGGGCGCCGGCTGCGGACGGACCGCGCCCCGGCCGGGATCATCCCCCGCGCCGTCCGGGCGAGCAGGCACGCTGCCCGACGCGGAAGCGGCCGGCGCCCGCGGCTCCCCCCGAATACCGCAGGGCGCCGGCCTTGGGACGGTTTCCGCGCTGCGCGTACTCCCGTCCGCGAGTCCGGGTGCCCGTGGGGACGAGCACCCCCACGCGGAAGAGGCCCTCGACTCTTCCCATCGCGTGTAGGGGACCGGCTATCCGCACAACCTCCGATCATGCATGCGGATCGCCAAGAATTCGCAACGCCGGCGGTCGCGGGTGCCGCCGGACGGCAAAGCCCCGCCGGGCGGCGCACAATCGTGCGCGCGCTCACATTCGCCTGAATCCCGGCTCTGCGGGCGCTCCAGCACCGTAATTCACATCACGGGCAGATAAACGACCTACCGGGACTTAGCAAACGGGGTCCCGTGTTGCAGCGACGGTGCCCCGCGATGGGGCCATTCCGCGCACCGGCCCTCCCGCGGTTTCACGGTGCCCCAGTCCGCCGTTTTCCGGTGTTCCTTCGTCATGCCTGCTGGAGTGTGAGTGAGCCTTACCGCTGTGCGCCCGCGGACCGACGCCGCGCCGCAGACGCCGACTCAGCGTGCCGACCGTCCCCGGCGGTCGATCGTCCTGCTCGTGTTCATCCTGGGGGTCCTGTCCGCGACGAGCTCCCTGGCGACCGACCTCTACCTGCCCGCGTTCCCGCAGATCGCGGCCGACCTGAACGCCCCCGAGTCCCGGATCCAGCTCACGCTGACCGCCGTGATGGTCGGCCTGGCCCTGGGCCAGCTGGTCATCGGCCCGCTCAGCGACCAATTGGGCCGCCGAAAGCCGCTGCTCGTGGGGATCGCGGCCTTCACCGCCACCTCGCTGCTGTGCATGGTCGTGCAGTCGGCCGAGGTGTTCACCGCGGTTCGCTTCGTCCAGGGGTTGGCGGCCGCGGCCGGGATGGTGATCTCGCGCGCCGTGGTGCGCGACACCTTCGACGGCGACTCCGCCGCCAAGTTCTTCTCCCGGCTGGTGCTGCTGGTCGGGCTCGCCCCGATGCTCGGCCCGCTGCTGGGGGGTCAACTGCTGCTCGTCGGCCCCTGGCAGCTGATCTTCGCCGTGCTGGGCGGTGCCGGCCTCGCCGGGTTCGCCCTGGTCCTCTTCGGGCTGCCGGAGAGCCTGCCGGCGGGACAGCGCGTGCGCCAGGACCCCGGGCAGATGCTGCGGCTCTTCGGCCGCCTGGTGGTCGACCCGCGCTTCATCGGCCCGGCGCTGACCATGGCGCTGAGCTTCGCTATGACCTTCACCTACATCTCGGCGTTCTCGTTCGTCTCCCAGGAGGAGTTCGGCGCGACGCCGCAGCAGTTCAGCCTGATCTTCGGGATCAACACGCTCGGCATGATCCTGGGAAACCAGGTCAACGCCGCGCTCGTCGGCCGGATGCACGCCGCCCGGCGGCTGCTGCTGGGCCTCGTCGGCGCCCTCGCCTCGGTCGCCGTGCTGCTGGCGCTGCACCTGACCGGACTGTCCGGGCTGGTCTCGGTGACGGCCGTGCTGTTCGTGATGATGTTCTGCACCGGCCTCATCTCGCCCAACGCCACGACCCTGGCCATCGTGAGCCAGCCGGCGTCCTCGGCCGGCAGCGCCTCAGCGCTGCTGGGGACCCTGCAGTTCGCCATCGGCGGCACCCTCGCCGCCACGGCCGGGCTGCACGGCGGGACCACGATGGCGAGCATGGCGCTGGTCATGCTGGTCACCGGGCTCGCGGCGACCGGCGTATTCGCCTTGACCGCGGCCCGCGGGCACACCAGGTAGACCGCGCCCGCGGTCACACCAGGGAGACCGCGGCCCGGGCCCTCAGCCGGGACCCGGGCCGCTCTGCTCGGCGGCGTCCGCCAGCATCTGGATGCCCAGGCCCGCCAGCAGCATGTGCGCCTGCTGCGGCGATACCGTGGCACCGCGCAGCACGACGACGTCGGCCGGGTCGATCTCGCCCAGGTCCGCGCCGCGCAGGTCGGCATCGCCGAAGTCCGCCCCGGCGAGCGTCGCGCCGCGCAGCCGGCTGCCGCTCCACACCGTCGCCCGCAGGTCGGCCTCCGTCAGGTCGGCTTCATCCATCCGCACCCCGGTGATCTCCTGGCCGCGCAGCGAGACGCCCTTGAGCCGCGCGAGCATCAGGTTGCAGCGGGGGAATGCGTAGCCGATGCCGCGCAGGCCGCTCAGTTCGGCGCCGGTCATCCGGCAGGCGGTGAAGGCGGCCTCGGTCAGCACGGCGCGCGCCCATTCGGTGTTGGCCAGGTCGACGCGGTCGAAGGCCGTGCCGATGCACTCAGCCCCGGTGAAGCGCGCGCCTGCGGCGCCGCCGCCGAGGAAGCGTGCGCTGTCGAGCGCGGCCTCGTCGAACTGCGCGCCGTCCATCCGGCAGCCCTCGAACACCGCTCCGACCAGGTGCGCCCCGCGCAGGTCGGCGCGGGTCAGGTCGCACTCGGCGAACACCCGCGGCGCCGCCGGCTCCCGCTCAAGGTCCGCACGCAGGTCGCGGTCGGCGAGGTCGGCCCCGCGCACCTCGCCGCCCGCCGTCAGGTCGTCAGCACTCATGCGGCGACCGTAGTGCAGGCGGGTGACAGCCGGGCAGGGCGCGCGCACGCCGGGACTCCGCGACCGGCTCGCATCAGCCGAATCCCGTTGATCTTGTAGCTAGCGCGAAGGAAAGCGATTTCCATTTGCGATAGCTACAAGATCGGCGGCGATGTGTGCCGGAGCATCGCCTGAGCATCGCATCTAGCGGTGCAGCTTCAGGGCGAGGTAGAAGTCGACCCGGTCTTCGAGGCGGGCGAGGTCGCGGCCGGTGAGCTCCTCGACGCGGCCGATACGGTAGCGCAGGGTGTTGACGTGCACGTGCATGGCCGTGGCGCAGCGCTGCCAGGAGCCGGAGTAGGACAGGAACCGCTCGAGCGTGGCCACCAGGTCCGAGCGGTGGGTGCGGTCGTAGTCCAGCACCGGGCCCAGGAGCCGGTCGCGGTAGGACGTGCGGACCTCTTCGGGTACGGCGGCCAGCAGCAGCTCATGGGAGTCCAGCTCGGTGCCCGCGGCCACGCCCGCGCGGCCGCCGCGCATCCCGGCGAGGCGGCGCGCGTGGCCGGCCTCCATCGCCGCGCTGCGCAGGGCGGCGACTCCGGGGACGGCGGTACTGACACCGACGGCCAAGCGGTGGTCGCGCAGTCCCGCCTCCAGTACCGCCGCGCGTCGGGCGATCTCGGCGCGCAGCGCCTCCGCGCCCGCGCCCGCGTTCGCGGCGGCGCCCGCGGCGGGCGGCGCGCCCCCTTCAGCGGCTTCGCCCGCGGCGCCGCCGGATTCTTCGGATTCGCGGGAAGCGTCGCTCGGCGGTTCCTCCGCGGCGACCGGCACCACGGCCATCGCTCCTCCCTCGGCGGCCAGCGCCGTGGCCGACAGCCCGGCCACCAGCTCGCCCAGGACGCGCCGTGCGAGGTCGCAAGCCGCGGGCTCGGGCACCAGCTCGGCGCTGACCACCACATGCCGGGCGCGGGCGCGCTCCTCCTCGTCCGGCGACCCGGCGACCTCCAGCAGGGCGGCGGCCTCGTCGAAGCGCTGAGCCGCCAGTAGGCGCCCAAGCCCGTGGAGGTGGCGGGCGTCGTCGGCCGCCCGCTGCTCGCCCAGGCTGCGCGCCAACCCGGCCAGGGCCGCCAACTCCTCCACCGACTCCGCGCCGTCCTCGGGCCAGGAGTCGGGTTCGCCGTCCACCGCCAGCACCCAGTCCACCAGCGGGTGGGACTCGCGCCCGCCCACCGGCACCACGGTGACGCGGCGCCCGGAGCCGCCAGGTTCGGCCAGGTCCGCGGTGTGGCGGTGCGGTCGCCGCAGCGCCTGCGCGGCGAGCCGCTCGCGCTCTGCGCGCGAGGGGCGGGGGCCGACACCGGCCACCGGCCGCCCGGTGCTGGAGACCACCCGGCACGCCAGGCCCGCCTGGTCGGCGGCGGTGGCGAACACACCGCCGAAGCCGGCTCCGGCGGCCAGGTCGGCCATCAGCCGCCGGTGCCGCTGCCGGGTCTCGGCCATGCCGGCGAGCAGGCTGCCCGTCTGCTCCCGCTGCACCTCCTCGGCGACCGCGGCGAATGAGGTCTCGGCGGGGACCTCGATCAGCGGCAGGCCGTGGCTTTCGCAGGCCTCGACCAGGTCGGCCGGTACGGCGCCCAGCGCGGCGCCCGCGCCCAGTCCCGACGCGCCGGACCCGACCAGGCCGCGCACGAAGGTGTCGCTGTCGCCGGGGCCGCTGCGCCACATCAGCCCGGTCAGCACCAGGTCGCCGCCGCCGATGTAGCGCTCGGGGTGGAGCAGGTCGGTGGTGTAGACGCGGGTGACCGCGCGATCGGCGTGCTCGGCCCGTGTCAGGAAGCGCAGCCGCAGGTGAACGGCGGCGACCAGATCGCTGATACGCATCGTCGCTCCCCTCGCCCGTTCCGACTGCGCACCCCGGCACGGCACGCGCCCCTGGGTCGCGCGCGGCCGCCGTGTGGGCCCTGCTCCGCGTGGCGGACACGTTAGTGCACCGCCGCGGTTGTAGGAAACAACGAAGAGGGAATGGTGGCTGTGCGTGCACTTCGTGCCATCGCGTGCTGGTCGAGGGCGGGCGCGCGGCTGTCTACTGCAGGACAGGGAGCGCCCGAACAGCGGCGGCAGGCGCCCCCGTTCGCCCCGCGCCGCCGATGAGGAACACCGATGGAGTTCATCGCCCCCACCACGTGGGAGGACGCACTGGCCGCCAAGAGCGGCCGACCCGACGCGGTGCCGATCGCGGGCGGCACCGACGTGATGGTGGAGCTGAACTTCGACCGGCGGCGGCCCGGGGTGCTGCTGGACCTGAGCCGGGTGCCCGAACTGGCGCAGTGGGGCTCCGACGGCCCCTACCTGCGGCTGGGGGCAGGGGTGTCCTACACCGAGGTCGTCGAGCGGCTGGCCGCCCGCGCGCCCGCGCTGGCGCGTGCGGCCCGCTCGGTGGCCTCGCCGCAGATCCGCAACCGGGGTTCGGTGGGCGGAAACCTGGGCACGGCCTCGCCGGCCGGCGACTGCCACCCGCCGCTGGTGGCCGCCGGTGCGCTGGTCGAGCTGGAGTCGGTGCGCGGAGTCCGGCGGGTGCCCGCGCGCGACTTCTACCTCGGGCCGGGCCGCAGCGCGCGCGAGGACGACGAGCTGATCTCGGCGGTCCTGGTGCCCGCCCCCGGCGGCCCCCAGCAGTTCAGCAAGATCGGCACGCGCAACGCCATGGTCATCGCGGTCGCCTCCTTCTCGCTCGTGCTCGACACGCCCGCGCGCAGCGTCGGCACCGGGATCGGCTCGGCCGGGCCGCGGCCGCTGCGCAGTCCCCGGGCCGAGGAGTTCCTGGCCGCGGAGTTCGACTGGGAGCGCGGGGCCGATCCGTCCGAGGCGGCGGCGCGGCACTTCGGGGACCTGGTGGCGGCGGCCGCCCAGCCCATCGACGACGTGCGCGGCAGCGCGGCCTACCGCAGGCGCGCGCTGTCGGTGATGGCGCGCCGCGCCGTGCTCTGGTGCGCCGCCGACTATCGGAAGGGAGCCCGCTGATGCGGGTCGAGTTCACCGTGAACGGCGAGGACGTGGCCGCCGAGGACGTCTGGCCCGGCGAGAGCCTGCTGTACGTGCTGCGCGAGCGCCTGGGGCTGCCGGGCAGCAAGAACGCCTGCGAGCAGGGCGAGTGCGGCTCCTGCACGGTCTACCTGGACGAGGCGACGGTGTGCTCCTGCATGGTCGCCGCCGGGCAGGCGCAGGGCCGCCGGGTGCGCACCGTCGAGGGCCTCGCTGCGGCCGAGGACGACGACGCGGCCCCCGGGGTCCGGCTGAGCACCGTGCAGGAGGCGTTCGTCGAGGCCGGTGCCGTGCAGTGCGGTTTCTGCACCCCGGGGCTGGTGGTGCAGGCCGACGACCTGATCGGGCGCACCGTGGGCGCGGGCGGCCCGGTCCCCGGCGACGCCGAGATACGCGAGGCGCTGGCGGGCAATCTGTGCCGGTGCACCGGGTACCAGGCGATCGTCGAGGCGGTGCGCACCGCCGCCGAGCGCGAGCAGGCGGCCGCGGCGGGGGGTGCGCGATGAGCGCAGTGGTGATCGAGGGCGCCTACGTCGCGGCTGGCAGCGGCGCCGAGCACGAGAGCGGACACGTCGTCGCCGAGGACGGGGTGATCACCGCCGTGGGGGCCGGACCCGCGCCGCCCGCGGCCGGGGCGCGGCGCATCGACGGGCGCGGCCTGCTGGCCACGCCGGGCCTGGTCAACACCCACCACCACCTCTACCAGTGGGCCACCCAGGGGATGTTCGCCGACGCCACCCTGTTCGAGTGGCTGAGCGGCTCCTACGCCCTGTGGAGCGGTCTGGACGCGCAGACCGTCTCCGAGACCACCACGGCCGGCACCGCCTGGCTGGCCCTGTCGGGCTGCTCCACCGCCGGCGACCACCACTACGTGTTCCCGCGCGAGGCCGAGGCGATGGCGGCCGCCGAGGTCGAGGCGGCGCGCGCGGTAGGCGTCCGGTTGGACCTGGCCCGCGGATCGATGGACAGGGGCCGCTCGGCGGGCGGGCTGCCGCCGGACGGCGCCACCGAGAGCCTGGAGGGCGCGATCGCGGCGACGGAGGCGGCGATCGATGCCCACCACGACCCGTCCTTCGGGTCGATGACCCGGGTCGCGGTGGCCCCGTGCTCCCCGTTCACCGTCAGCCGCGAGCTGATGACGGCGGCCGCCGAGCTCGCGCGCGCCAAGGGGGTGCGCCTGCACACTCACCTCGCCGAGACCGCCGACGAACAGGAGCAGTGCCTGGCCGAGTTCGGCACCACGCCGGTGGGCTACGCCGAGAAGCTGGGATGGCTGGGCGATGACGTGTGGCTGGCGCACGGCGTCCACCTCTCCGACGACGCCATCGAGCGGGTCGCCGCCTCCGGCACGGGGGTCGCGCACTGCCCCAGCTCCAACGCGCGCCTGGGCGCGGGCGTCTGCCGCACCCCCGAGCTGCTCGATGCGGGAGTCGCTGTGGGGCTGGGCGTGGACGGCCCGGCCTCCAGCGAGCTGACCGGGCTTGCCGGCGAGATGCGCCAAGCCCTGCTGACAGCCCGGGCCCGGGGCGGCCCGCGCGCGCTGAGCGCCCGCCAGGCCCTGCACATGGCGACTCTGGGAGGCGCGCGGTGCCTGGGGCGCTCCGCCGAGCTGGGGTCGCTGGAGGCCGGCAAGCTCGCCGACATCGCGCTGTGGCGCGTGGACGGCTTCGGCCGTGACGTCATCGACGACCCCGTGGTGGCGCTGGTGTTCTCCCCGGCGCCGCCACTGGAGCACCTGCTGGTGGGCGGGCAGGCCGTGGTCGGGGACGGCGAGCTGCGCACCGTCTCCGCCGAGGCCGCCGCTGCGGCCGGCCGCAGCGCCCACCGCCGGATCGTCGCCGAGGAGGCCCGCCGATGACCGCATCCGCCGCCGGCCGCGAGGCCGCCGCCGGCCGCGAGGCCGCCGCACGCCTCGGCGCAGGCACGGCGAGCGCCGCTCGGACGGGCTTGGAGAGCAGTACCCGCGACGGTGTCGGCGCCAGCCCGCGCCGGCCGGACGGGACGCTGAAGGCCGCCGGCGAGTTCGCGTTCTCCTCCGACATGTGGATGGAGGACATGCTGTGGGGCACGACGCTGCGCAGTCCGCACCCCCGCGCGCGGATCCGCTCGATCGACGTCTCCGCGGCGCTGGCCGTCCCCGGTGTGCACGCTGTGCTGACCCACGAGGACGTGCCCGGCGAGAAGCTCTTCGGTCTGGAGACGCGCGACCAGCCCGTGCTGGCCGTCGACCAGGTGCGCTACAAGGGCGAACCGGTGGCGATCGCGGCAGCCGACCATCCCGAGACCGCGCGCCGGGCACTGGAGCGGGTCGCCGTCGACTACGAGGTGCTGGAGCCGGTCTGCGACCCGCGGCGCGCCGCTTTCGACCCCGACTGCCCGCTGGTGCACGAGGAGCCGATCGGCGCCCACCCCGAGCACAATCCCGGCGGCAACGTCGTCCGCCGCCAGCCCGTGCGCACCGGCGCTTTCGCGCGCGGCGCCGAGGCCGCCGAGCTGCGGGCGAGCGCCGCGGCGGTGGTGCACGGCACGTACCGGGTGGGCATGCAGGACCAGGCCTTCCTGGGACCGGAGTCGGGGCTGGCGGTTCCGGCGCCCGACGGCGGGGTGGACCTCTACATCGCCACCCAATGGCTGCACGTGGACCAGGGCCAGATCGCGCCCTGCCTGGGGCTGGCCCCCGAGCGGGTGCGGATGACGCTTGCGGGGGTGGGCGGCGCGTTCGGCGCCCGCGAGGACCTGTCCATGCAGATCCACGCGTGCATGCTCGCGCTGCGCACAGGCCGACCGGTCAAATTCGTCTACAACCGCGAGGAGTCGTTCTTCGGCCACGTGCACCGGCACCCGGCCACGATGCGCTTCGAACACGGCGCCGACGCCGAAGGGCGGCTGCTCTACGCCACCCTCGAGATCGTGCTCGACGGCGGCGCCTACGCCTCGACCACCGCCGCGGTGGTGGGCGTGGCCTCGTCGCTGGGCCTGGGCCCCTACGAGATCCCCGACGCGTCAATCGACGCCTACGGGGTCTACACCAACAACCCGCCCTGCGGGGCGATGCGGGGCTTCGGCGCCGTCCAGGCGTGCTTCGGCTACGAGGCGCAGATGGACCGGCTCGCCGCCGAGCTGGGGCTGCACCCGGTCGAGCTGCGCACGAGGAACGCGCTGTCGCAGGGGTCGCGCATCGCGACGGGGCAGCGCATCGACATGCCCCTGCCCATGGCCGAGATGCTGGCGCGCTCGCGCGGCATGGCGCTGCCGGCACGCCGCGAGGAGCTGCCCGATCCCGCCGACCCCCGCACGCTGCCGGGCGGGGTGGCCGGCACGAGCCGCGGCGAGGGAGTCGTGCGCGGCGTCGGCTACGGGGTCGGGCTGAAGAACCTGTGCTTCTCCGAGACCTTCGACGACTACTCCACCGCCCGAGTGCGCCTGGAGGTCGTCGGCGGCGAGCCCGCCGTGCTGGTGCACACCGCCGCCGCCGAGGTGGGCCAGGGCCTGGTGACGCTGCAAGGGCAGATCGCCCGCACCGAACTGGGCGTGCAACGGGTGACGATCCACCCGGCGGACACCTCGGTGGGCTCGGCCGGCTCCTCCTCGGCCTCGCGCCAGTCCTACGTGACCGGCGGCGCCGTGAAGGCGGCGTGCGAGGCCGTCCGCCGGCGCGTGTTCGCGCTCGTGCGCGAGCGCGGCCTGGCCGGTGCCGACCACCCCGAGGACGACCTGGCGCTGGAGGGCGGCAAGGTCGTCTCGGCCGCCGGAGGGGTGCTGGCGCCACTGGCCGACGTGCTGGGCGGAGCCGCCGTGGAGGAGACCCGGGTGTTCCGGCACCGCCCCACGCGCATGCTCGACCCCACGACCGGCCAGGGTGACTCACACGTCCAGTTCGGAATGTGCGTGCACCGGGCGGTGGTCGACGTCGACGCGGACCTGGGGCTGGTGAAGGTCGTGGCCTTGGACGCGGTCCAGGACGTGGGCCGGGCGATGCACCCCCAGCAGCTGCTCGGGCAGATCCACGGGGGCTCGGCCCAAGGGCTGGGACTGGCGCTGATGGAGGAGGTCCGCGTCGCCGACGGCGTGATCCGCAACCCCTCCTTCACCGACTACCTCATCCCCACGGTGCTGGACACTCCGCCGATGCGCGTCGAGGTACTGGAGCACGCCGACCCGCACGCGCCCTACGGGCTGCGCGGCGCGGGCGAGCCGCCCACGCTGTCGTCGACACCGGCGATCGTGGCGGCGGTGCGCGACGCGACGGGCCGCACGCTGGCCCGCGCGCCGGTGCGTCCCGAGGACATCGCGGGCGTCGAGCACTGAGGCGCCCCCCGGCGGCGCCCGCCGGCCGGGGCGGCGCGCCGGGCGGACCGGCCGCGCGGGCTGGCTAGTCTCGGGACCATGAAGATCTCTACAGCATTCGTCACGGGGGCCAGCACCGGCTTCGGCGCGGAGATCGCGCGCCGCTTCGCGGGGTCGGGCGTGCGTGTGGTGGCGGCGGCGCGCCGCGGAGAGCGGCTGGCCGGCCTGGCCGAGGAGCTGGCGCCCAACGTGCACGCGGTGGAGCTGGACGTGCGCGACCGGGCGGCGGTGACCGCGGCGGTCGAAGGGCTTCCCGCCGAGTTCGCCCAGGTCGACGTGCTCGTCAACAACGCCGGGCTGGCGAAGGGTCTGACGGGGGCGGCCGAGGCCGACCTGGACGACTGGGAGCAGATGGTGGACACGAACTGCAAGGGCGTCATGTACTGCACGCGCGCGCTGCTGCCGGGCATGGTCGAGCGCGGGCGCGGCCACGTCGTCAACATCTCGTCGACGGCTGCCAACTACCCCTACCCGGGCGGCAACGTCTACGGCTCCACGAAGGCGTTCGTGCGCCAGTTCAGCCTGAACCTGCGAGCCGACCTGCACGGCACCGGTGTGCGGGTGACCGACGTCGAGCCGGGGCTGGTCGGCGGCACGGAGTTCTCGGAGGTGCGCTTCGACGGCGACCGGGAGCGCGCGCAGGCGGTCTACGAGGGCACCCGGCCGCTGACGCCCGAGGACGTGGCCGAGACCGTGCAGTGGGTGGTGGCCCAGCCGGCCCACGTCAACGTCAACATCCTCGAACTGATGCCGGTTTCGCAGTCGTTCGCGGGGCTGTCGGTGTGGCGCGGGCAGGAGTGAGCGCGGTGCCGGTCGGCGCCCCGGACCGCGGCAGGCCCGGGCGCCGTTGCGGCGCCGGCGGCCGGGACCTCCGCCGCCGAGCATGGTGCGGGGTCAGTCCAGTGACCGCACGAAGTGCGCGGCCTCGGCCTCGTTCATGCCGGTCTCCTCGGCGACCAGGCTGATCGCTTCGGCCGTTCCCTTCCGGTCGCGCAGGTCCCGCACGCGTGCGGCCAGTCCGGCGCCCTCACGGTTCGGCTCGGCAAGGGTGGGCACCGCGATCCCGGCGCCGATGGCGTCGGCGACGTCCTTGGCGGTGCGCAGGTCGTAGCCGGTCGCCTCGCGCAGCTCCTTGATCGCCTGGATCCTCCTGCCCTGGGCGAGAACCGCTCGGGCCCGCTCCACCACGGGAGCGGGCAGCGGGTGCGGCGGCGCCTGGGGTACCCGGGCGCGCCGACGGCGGCCGTTCGCCGCGCCTGCCACTGCGACCGCGGCGCCGGCGACCGCGACCGCGACCGCGACGGCGGAGAATGCGGCCGCGAGGGTGCTGCTGTCGAACTCCACGGCGCACTCAGTCCAGCGACCCGACGAGGAGGGCGGCGTCGACGGTCTCGCGCGGCGCCGACCCGGGTTCCAACGGCGCGGACGGCCCCGGCGAAGGGCGGCCCGGCGCCGGCGACGCGTTGCGGAGGTCGAGCCGCAGGTGCGGCCGCACGAACCCGGGCAGCACGGCGACGGCGGCCGGCGCAGCCGCCACGACCAGCATGAGGTCGGCGCGGATACCGAAGACCTCGGGTGGCGCGCCGGAGAGTGCGGAAAGCATGGCCGGAAGCCTAAGGGCTCCCGGCGGGAGTCGGTAGCGGGGGGCTGCGGCCGCCCTCGGCCGCCGATCCGGCGGCGGGGCGGTTTCCGAGAGGCGCCGGAACGGGGGGCTGTGCCCGTCAGTCCTCGGCGGACTCGCCGAGAGTGGGCACGCTGCGCCCCTCGCTCAGCGCGTCGACCACCGCCTTCGCCGAGCGCAGGTCGTAGCCGGTCGCCTCGCGCAGCTCCTTGACGGCGAGCACGCGCTTGCCCGCGTCGATGCGCTCCCGCGCCCGCTGGAGCACGTCGGCGGGCAGCGGCCTGCTCAGCGGCGCACCCGGCGAGCTCCGCCGCTCGGCGCGCCGCTGCGACTCCCGGTACAGGCCGAGGCCGATTCCGCCGAGGACGACGGCGGCGACCGCGAAGGCCCAGAGGTAACTCTCCACCCCGCGATTCTAGGCGCCGGCAGCAGGGCTCGAACCAGAGGTGCCCGACTCGGGCCGGCCTGCGGGCTCCTCCCGCCTGACCAGTCCGGCGACCAGGTCGGCCACGAGGGCGGCGAGCTCGCCGCCCTCCTCGGTCTGCAGGCCCTTGCGCGCCAGGTGGCCGGAGCCGGCCAGGGTGACCAGCCCGTGCAGTGCCGACCACGAGAGGATGGCCATGGCGCGGGGATCGCCCGACCGGACGACGCCGGCACGCTGGCCTTCGGCGAGGGAGTCCACGCTCAACTGCATGAGTCCTTCGGCGGCCTCGTGCACTCCGGTGCCGTCGACGTGGGACAGGTGCTCGCCGAACATCAGCCGGTAGTGCTCGGGGCGGTCGACGCCGTGCCGCAGGTAGGCGTGGAAGGCCCGGCGCAGTGCGGCGGGCACCTCGTCCGGCCGGGTCCGCGCCGTCGGCAGCTCGGCGGCCACCTCGGCGTGCACCTTTTCCAGGCTGCGCAGCGCGACGGCGCGCAGAAGGTCGTGCTTGTCGTCGAAGTGGCGGTAGGGCGCCGCCCGCGAGACGCCGGCCAGCTCGCCGACCCGGCGCATGGTCACGGCGTCGGGACCGCCATCGGCCAGCAGCTCGGATGCAGCCCTGATCAGTCGCTCGCGGGTGTCGCCCGCGGCTGCGGGCTCGGCCGCGGCGCCCGCCCTTCTCCGCTGAGCTGCCGACATGCCGCGACCGTAGGCCACGGGTGTTGACAACGTCAACACCACCTCCTACGTTGACGATGTCAACACCGCCGCCGGCCACCTCTTGGGAGCACCGCGTGGGCACCACAGTCAACGGGACCCCGGCGCAGATCGGCGCCGACCCCGCAACCACCGCCGCCGAGTTCGTCCGCGACGGACTCGGCCTGACCGGAACCAAGACGGCGTGCAACGCCGGGGTCTGCGGATCCTGCACGCTGCTCCTCGACGGCGCACCCGCCGCCTCCTGCCTCCTGCCGGCGACCGCGCTGGAGGGCCGCTCGGTCACCACCGTCGAGGGGATCGGCAACGGCGCGGAGCATCCGGTGCAGCGCGCCTTCGCCGCCCACGACGCCATGCAGTGCGGATACTGCACGCCGGGCTTCGTCGTGGAGGCCGCCGCCTTCGTCGATCGGCACCGCGCCGAGCACGGTGACACCGCACCCGCACGCGACGAGATCGCCGACGCCCTGGCCGGGCACCTGTGCCGCTGCGGCGCCTACCCGGGGATCTACGCCGCCGTCGCCTCGGCCTGCGCCGGGGAGCACGACGGCGCCGCCGAGTCGGCGCCGCCGCGCACCGAGGCCGCCGAGAAGGCGTCCGGGCGCGCCCGCTACACCACCGACGTGCGGCCCGAGGGCTGCTGGGAGGCGGTGATCGTGCGCTCGACGCGGGCGCACGCACACGTGCTGGGCGTCGACGCCGGCGGTGCGCACCACGTGGACCTGCTTGGCGCCGACCGCACGGTCCGCTATGTGGGGCAGCCGCTCGTGGCGGTCGCCGCGCCCACGGCCGCCAAGGCGCGGGCCGCCGCCGAGCAGGTCTCGGTCGACTACCGCGACCTGCCGGCCGCTGCGGACCCCGCGGCGGCCCGCCTGCCCGGCGCAGCGGTCGTTCACTCCACGCGCGCCGAGCGCGGCGCGGCCCCCTCGCACAGCGAAGGCTTCGTGCCGCCGGCCCGGTGGAAGGACAACGTCCGCGGCCCCTTCAACATGGGGTGGCGCAGCGCCACCGCCGTCAAGCGCATCCGCGAGGCGGCCCGGCGCGGCGACGACCGCCTGGTCACCGGCGTGTTCCAGACCGCCGTCCAGGCGCACACGCCGCTGGAGCCGCATGCGTGCGTCGCGCGCTGGGACGACGCCGGCGACCTGCACATCCACGTCTCGACCCAGGCGGTCGCGGCACTGGCCGAGGAGGCGGCCGAGCGCTGGGAGCTGCCGCGCGGGCGCGTCCACATCACGGCCGAGCACGTGGGCGGCGCGTTCGGCGCAAAGGCCGGCCTGCGGGTGGAGACCGTCGCGGCCGTGGAGCTGGCGCGTGCCTGCGGCGCCCCCGTGCGGCTGGTCTTCGACCGCGCCGCGGAGCTGACCGACGGCGGGCACCGCCCCGCCTCGCGCACCGAGATCGCGCTGCTGGCCGACGCCGACGGCCATCTGTCCGCGATGACCATGGACGCCTACTCCGACGGCGGGGTGTCCGTGGGCGGAATGGTGACGACGCTGGCACGGCTGATGTACGGCCGCGGACCGCGGCGGCTGCGCGACTTCGACGTGGTCTCGCACCGCCCGCCGGGCGCACCGTTCCGCGGTCCCAACGGCCCGCAGCTGCTCTGGGCGCTGGAGCAGGCTGTCGACGACATGGCGCACCGCATCGGCGAAGATCCGATCGCGCTGCGCCGGCGCTGGGACGGCAACACCAAGCGGCACGCGCTCTACGACTGGGCCGCGGCGCTGCCGGTGTGGCGCGAGCGCACCGCAGGCGCGCCGCCGGGGCGCTTCCGGCGCGGTGTTGGCGTGGCCGCGGCCAACTGGATGTACCTGGTGGACTCGGCCACGACGATCGAGCTGGTGGTCGAGGACGGCACCGTGGTGGCCGAGACCGCGGTCCAGGACATCGGCACCGGCGCCCGATCGGTGGTCTCCGGCGTCGTAGCCGACGAGCTGGGCGTTCCGGCCGGGCTGGTGCGCGTGCGCGCCGGGCACAGCGACCTGCCCTACGCCCCTGCGTCCACCGGCAGCCGCACCACCGCGTCGCTGGGGCCGGCGGCCCGGGACGCGGCCGCGAAGCTGCAGGAGGAGGCGCGCGGCCGCGGCGCGGGCACCGCAGGCTCGGGGCGGCTGGACGCCGCCGCGCTGGCCGCCCTGGAGGGCCTGCGGGTGCGCGGGCGCCGCCGCCGCGACCGCCGCGGCTACGTGACGCCGTTCGCCCTTCCCGACGGCGGCACGATCGGGCGCGGCTTCACCGGCGCCGTGCACGTGGTGGAGGTGGAGGTCGACACCCTGCTGGGCGCCGTACGGCCCACCCGCTGCTGGGCGGGGATCTCGGCGGGGCGGATCTACGCCGAGCGGCCCGCGCGCAACCAGTGCGAAGGCGGCGTGGTGCAGGGCATCGGCTACGCGCTCTACGAGCAGCGCCGCGACGACCCGCTCACCGGCGCCGTTCTAACGGCCAACATGGAGGACTACCGCATACCCGGGATCGGGGACACGCCCGAGATCACCGTGCACTTCCACGAGGAGGGCTGGGAGCACGTGACCGGCGGAGGCGTGGGCCTCGGCGAGGTGTCGACCATCGGCGTCGCCGCGGCGGTGGGCAACGCCGTCTTCGACGCCACCGGATGGCGCCCGCGCGAGCTGCCCCTGCGGCCCGACCGAATTCTCGAAGGGATCGGCGCGAAATGAGCACACCAGTGGACGTTCCCGCGGCCGCCGCCGCGCTGCGTGATTCCACCGCCGAGGCGCGGGCCGGCGGCACCGACGTCATGGCGCGTCTGAGCGAGGGGCTGGCCGCGGCCCCCTTCACCGACCTGCACCGGGTGCGGGAGCTGCGCGGGGTGGAGTGGCGCGCCGACGGGTCGGCGCGGATCGGTGCCATGACCACCGTCGCCGAGATCGCGGCCGACGCGCGGCTGCGCTCGGCCTACCCCGCGCTGACGGCCACCGCCGGCGCCCTGGCCACGCCGCAGATACGGTCGGTGGCCACGGTGGGCGGCAACCTGCTGCAGCGCAACCGGTGTCCCTACTTCCGCAGCGCGGCGTTCGACTGCCTGCAGAAGGGCGGCGACTCCTGCCCGGCCCGCACGGGCGACCACCTGCACGGCACCGCGGTCGACCTGGGGGCGGCCTGCGTCGCCCCGCATCCGTCGTCGCTGGCGGCGGCGCTGCTGGCCTACGGAGCCGAGGTGCAGGTCGAGGGCACCGAACCGCGGCCGGTGGGCGAGCTCTACGACGGGTCCGACTCCGGCCGCGACCACGTGCTGGAAGCCGGCGCGCTGGTCACCGGTGTGGCGCTGCCGGTTCCCGCCGCGGGAGAGAGCGCCGCCTACCGGCGGGCGACTTCCCGATCGCGCGCCGAGTGGCCGCTGGTGGAGGCGGTGGTGCGGGTCGTACGCACCGGCGGCGCCGTCACCGAGGCGGCGGTCGCCGCGGGTGCGGTGGCGCGGACCCCCCTGCGCCTTCCCGATGTGGAGCAGGCCCTCCTCGGGGCGTCGGGGCCCGAAGCGGCGGCGGCCGCCGTGGCGCCGGTCCCCGACCTGTGCTCCCCGCTCCCCCAGACCGGCTACAAGGCGGTCCTGCTGCGCGACACCGTCCGCGACGCGCTGGAACGGGCACTGGAGCCGCTGGAGGCATAGGCGCGTGGCCCACGGCGTGTCGATGCCGCACGCGCGTCCCGCCCCTCCGCCGCCCGTACGCACCGCGCTCCCGCGGCGCGTGCGGGCGGCGGCGTGCGGGACCTGCCCCAAGGAACGGGGCGCCGCCTTCAGGCGCCGTCCGCCCCGTGCGCGGTGCGGGGGTGGCGCAAGGCCGACCCGCGAGCCGCGGACCGGGCCGCTTGGGCGCCCCCGGTGCCGCTTCGCTCCGGTCAGCCCTCGCCGGACGCGAGCCGGCCGCGGAGCCAGCGTTCGACCTCCAGGACGTGCATGGTGGCCGCGGCGCGGGCGGCGTCGGGGTCGCGGTCGCTCAGCGCCTGGTAGATGCGCTCGTGGTCCTCGCGCAGGCGGGCACTCGGCCCGGCCTCGCGGTGGCCGTGCCAGACGCGGGCGTTGAAGGTCCGCGAGGACAGCCCGTCGTTGACCGCCACCAGAGTCGCGTTGCCCGTGATCTCCACGATGGCCTGGTGGAAGCAGAGGTCGGCGGCCACGGTCTCGCCCTCGCTGCCGCCGGTGCCGATCCGGTCCAGGACCGCAGCCAGCCGGCGCAGCTGCGCGTCGTCGGCGCGTGCGGCGGCGAGAGCGGTGGCGGCCGGCTCCAGCATCCGGCGCACCTGCAGCACCTCGACCAGGGTCTCGCCCTGGGAGATCTCGGCGAGCACGGAGAACGTCTCCAGCAGGTCGCCGGGACGCAGCCGCGTGACGTAGACCCCGGCGCCGTGGCGCGCCTCCAGCACACCCAGGGTGGTAAGCGCGCGGATCGCCTCGCGCATCGAGCTGCGCGAGACCCCGAGCTCGGCCGACAGGTCGCGCTCGGTGGGCAGCCGGTCGCCCGGACGCAACAGCCCGGCGGCGATCATCCCCTTGATGTGCTCGATGGCCCGCTGGGTCACCGGCAGGCGCTCGGCCGGGGCCGCGTCGGCTCCGGGCTCGGCGGCATGGTCGGGCGTGGTCACCGGTGCCTGCCCTCCGTGGGTCGTGGGTGCGCGCCCGGCGGTCGGGGCGCTTTGCCGGGCGCGCTGCCGACGGCTCACCCCAATCTTGACATCCGAGTTCGACGCGGCGTAGAAGTGGTCGGACCAATCGTACCGATCGTCGGCCTTCCTCGCCGGACTGCGCCGCCGTTTCGGCTGATACGCGAAAAAGTGACCACTACTACTGCCGAGCAGAAGCCGGACCACTGGCCACTGTTTGCCGGGGCCGACGGCGCCCGGCCCGCCCGCCGCGTTGCCGCGCCGGTGCGGCGCAGCCGTCCTGGTTGCGGTACGGGCCGGGGAGCGTGCCCGCTCGCGCAGCGGGGGTCGGGCGGGAATCGAGGGAGCGCATGCGGATCGCGTTGTTCATCACCTGCGTGAACGACACCCTGTACCCCCGGACGGGACAGGCTGTCGTGCGCCTGCTGCGCCGGCTCGGCCACGAGGTGGTGTTCCCCGAGTCCCAGACGTGCTGCGGCCAGATGCACTACAACACCGGCTACCGCCGGGAGGCGCAGAAGCTGGCGGTGCGCTTCGTCGAGACCTTCGCCGACGCCGACGCGGTGCTCGCCCCCTCGGGGTCCTGCGCCGCGATGGTCCGCGACAACTACCCCCGGCTGGGCGAGGCCGGCAGCCGCCTCGACCGCGCCGTCTCCGAGCTGGCCCCGCGCGTCTACGACCTGTCCGAGCTGCTCGTCGACGTCCTCGGGGTGACCGACGTGGGCGCCTACTTCCCGCACACGGTCACCTACCACCCCACATGCCACGGGCTGCGGCTGCTCAAGCTGGGCGAGCGCCCCTACCGGCTGCTGAGCAACGTCCGCGGCATCGACCTGCGTGAGTTGGAGGGCTCCGCGGAGTGCTGCGGCTTCGGCGGCACGTTCGCGATGAAGAACGCCGACGTCTCCGCCGCGATGGGCGGCGACAAGGCCCGTCACGTCGCCGCCACCGGCGCCGAGGTGCTGTGCGCGGTCGACAACTCCTGCCTGATGCACATCGGCGGCACACTCAAGCGCCAGCGCGCCGGCGTGCGGACCGCACACCTCGCCGAGATCCTCGCCTCGACCGAACAGGAGCCGGCACGGATATGAGCCCCGAGCACCGGACCGACCGCCGCACCGGCGGCGACCGCTCCTCGGCGGGCCGCGCCGCCGGGCACGCGACGTTCATGGGCATGCCGCCCTTCCCGGAGGCCGCGAAGAGCGCCACCGGCGACTCCCAGCTTCGCCACAACCTGCGCAAGGCCACTCACACCATCCGCGACAAGCGCGCCGGCGTGGTCGGCGAGCTCGACGACTGGTCGGACCTGCGCGCGGCGGGCAAGGCGATCAAGGACCGCACGCTGCGCCACCTCGACGGCTACCTGGAGCAGCTGGAGGAGGCGGTCACCGCGGCCGGCGGCCGGGTGCACTGGGCGGCCGACGCCGACGAGGCCAACGAGATCGTCACCGGCCTGGTGCTCGCCACCGGCGAGAGCGACGTCGTCAAGGTCAAGTCGATGGCCACCCAGGAGATCGAGCTGAACGAGGCGCTGGCCCAGGCCGGGATCACCGCCTACGAGACCGACCTGGCCGAACTGATCGTGCAGCTCAGCGACGACCTTCCCTCCCACATCCTGGTGCCGGCCATCCACCGCAACCGCGCCGAGATCCGCGACATCTTCCGCGACCGCATGGCCTCCTGGGGCGTGCCCGCGCCGGACGCGCTCAGCGACGACCCGCGCGCCCTGGCCGAAGCCGCGCGCGTCCACCTGCGCGAGCGGTTCCTGAGCACCAGGGTGGCGATCTCGGGCGCGAACTTCGCCGTGGCCGACACCGGGACGATGGTGGTGCTGGAGTCGGAGGGCAACGGGCGGATGTGCCTGACCCTTCCGGAGACGCTGATCTCGGTGGTGGGCATCGAGAAGATCGTGCCCACCTGGGCGGACCTGGAGGTGTTCCTGCAGCTGCTGCCGCGCTCCTCCACCGGCGAGCGGATGAACCCCTACACCTCCACCTGGAGCGGCGTGACGCCGGGCGACGGCCCCCAGGAGTTCCACTTGGTGCTGCTGGACAACGGCCGCAGCGACGTCCTCGCCGACGAGGTGGGCCGCCAGGCGCTGCGCTGCATCCGCTGCTCGGCGTGCCTGAACATCTGTCCGGTCTACGAGCGCACCGGCGGGCACGCCTACGGTTCGGTCTATCCCGGCCCGATCGGCGCGATCCTCACCCCGCAGCTGCGCGGGACCGCCTCGGAGACGGAGGCGTCGCTGCCCTACGCGTCGTCGCTGTGCGGCGCGTGCTACGAGGTCTGCCCGGTGGCCATCGACATCCCCGAGGTGCTGGTGCACCTGCGCGAGGAGGTCGCCTCCTCGGGCGGGCACCGCGCCGAGAAGGCCGCCATGGGCGCCGCCGGATGGGTACTGGACGGCGAGCGCCGGCTGGGCGCCGTCCAGCGCGCGACCTCGGCCGTGCGCTCGCTGCTGCCCCGGCGCATGCCCGGGCCCGCCTCGGCCTGGACCGACACGCGGGACATCCCCGACATTCCCGCGGAGTCGTTCCGCTCCTGGTGGCGCCGCGAGGGGGCGGCCGGTGACGGGGACGGCGGCGCAGGCGAAGAGCGCGACGGACGGGAAGGCGGTCGGCGATGAGCGGCTCGCGCGAACGGGTGCTGGGGCGCGTGCGCGCGGCCCTGGCCGACGTCCCCCGCGGCGAGGAGCCGGGGGACGTCGTGGTGCCCCGCGACTACACGCCCTCCCACGACCAGGGCGAGACCACGGCGTTGCTGGTCGACCGGCTGGAGGACTACAAGGCCGTGGTGCACCGCACCACCGCCGAAGGGCTGGCCGGCACCCTCGCCGACGCGCTGGGGCGGCGCGGCGTCCGGCGCGTCGCCGCCCCCGACGACGCGCCGGCGGACTGGTTCTCCCGAGCCGGGGCCGAGGTCGTGCGCGACAGCACCCTGGACGTTCCCGGGCTGGACCGGGTGGAGGGCGTGGTCACCGGGTGCGCGGCGGCGATCGCCGAGACCGGCACCATCGTCCTGGACGCCGGCGAGGCCCAGGGCAGGCGCGCTCTCACGCTGATCCCCGACTACCACCTCTGCGTGGTCCACGGGGACCGGATCGTCGCCGGGGTACCCCAGGCGCTTCCGCGCCTGGCCCCCGAGCGCCCGCTGACCTGGATCAGCGGCCCCTCAGCCACCAGCGACATCGAGCTCGACCGCGTCGAGGGCGTGCACGGCCCGCGCACACTGGAGGTCGTCGTCGTCGAGTGACACCGTGTCCGCCTGCGGTGCGGCCCGGACAGGCGCGGGCGTGCGAGCGGCGGCGGCAACTGGCACAGCACCGTCGATCTTGTAGCCATCGTCACTGGAAATCGTTTTACTTCACGATGGCTACAAGATCGACGGGGTTCGGGGCCGGCGATCTCGCTAGCCCGTTCCGCGCTCGGTGCAGACCTCGTCGGAACGCGCGATCTCGTCCACGCTCAGCACGGCGACGACCGTGAAGCAGTACTCCTGGCTTGCGTTCAGGCCGCTCACGGTGGCCTCCGTCGCGCCGGCCTCGGCGTCGGCGAGGTTGGCCGGCGTGGTGCCCACCGGTCCGCCGATGACGTGGTGCGAGGCGCCTCCCCCGCTGTTGTCGGTCCACGTCACGACCACCGTGTCGCCGCTGTCGTCCAGCGCCACTCCGGTGGGCGCCGCCGCCGGGTTCGTCCCCGCCGCAGGCGCCGGCGGGCCGCTCGGGCCGCCGGAGGCGCCCGATCCACCGTTCGGAGCCGGCGAGGGGCCCTCGCCCGCCCCGGCCTGCTCCATGAGGTCGCCGCCCAGGCCGGGGCGCAGGATGGCCACGGCGCCGACGGTGACGACCACGAATCCGATGGCCACGACGGCCACGGCGATGTAGAGCGGGCGGCGCCGCACGGGCCGGGCGGCCGGAGCGGCGGGCGGCTCCGGAGCCGCGGGGGCCTGCGGCGGAGCGAACGTCGGACCGGGCTCCTGTGCCGCCGCGAAGGGCAGGCCGCCCCCGCCGCTCCACGAAGTCGCACCGGAGCCGTCGGGGAGCCCTGCCGAGCCCGCACCGTGGCCGGACGCGCCGGTGTGCGGGGCGTGCGGGTCGTGCGAGCCCGTCCAGCCCGCCAGTCCGGCCCAGGCGTCCTCGGGCAGTCCGCCGGGCGCCGCGGGGCCGCCGCCGGTGCCGGTTCCGGCGCCGGGCTGACCGCCCGTGCCGCGCAGCGTGTCCACGGCCTCCTGCACGGCGTGCGCCCACTGCGCGGATCCGTCGCCGGGGCCGCGAGCGGGGGCATCCACTCCGTCGCCGCAGGGGGCCGGGCCGGAAGCCGCCGCCCCGTGCCCGGCCGGTTCCGCCGCCCCTCCACGCTCCTCCTCGCCGGAGGCGTCGGACCGCGGAGGCGGAGCAGGTCCCTCCGGCACCGCTCCGGCGACGGTGTCGGCCGCCGACTCCGCGGCGGCGCCCGGGTCCGGTTCCGGTTCCGGTGCGCGCTCCCCCGCCGGAGCGGCGTGCGCGACCGCGTCGCCGGAGAGGGCGGCCGCGAAGTCGGCGGCCGTGGCGTAGCGCTCGTCCGGGGCCTTGGCCAGTGCCCGCCCGAACACCGGGCGCAGAGCGCCGGGCAGGTCGGCGCGCGGCAGCCGCGGCGGTGCGGCGCCGAGCGCCTTGTCCCGGTAGTCGAACGGGTCGACGCGCTCCTGGTCCGGCCCTTCACCGAAGGGCGGATACCCGGCCAGCAGCGTCCACAGCGTGGAGGCGAGCCGGTAGACGTCGGAGGCCGGTGCGGCCGACTCGCCGCGCAGCGCCTCCGGCGGCGCGTGCAGGACGGCGTCGGGGTCGGGGCCCGGCGCCGGGAACGGCTCCCCGGCCGGGCGCACCGCGCCCGCGTCGGCCAGCACCGCACCGTCGGGGCACCGCAGCAGGTTCCCCGGCTCCACGCCGTGGTACAGCAGCCCCTGCTCGTGGACGGCGTGCAGTGCCGACGCCGCGGAAACCCCCGCGCGCACGACCTCCTCCACCGGCAGGGGATGGCGCCGCCGCAGGTTGGCGGCGTAGTCGCCATCGGGGCAGTAGTCCATAGCGACGAACGCGCGTCCGGAGGAGGTGCGCCCGCGGCCCAGGACCGCGACCATGCCGGGAAGCCGGGCGAGTTCGCGCAGCCGCTCGATCTCCGCCTCGCCGCCGTCGTCGCGCATGACCTTCAGCGCGGCGGGCTCTCCGCTGCCGTCGCGCAGGGCCCGGTAGACGGTGGAGGCCGCGCCGCGGTGCACGACCTCCAGGGAGTGGAAGCCCGGGGCCAGGCTGCTGTCGTGCTCCGCGCCGCTCATCGGCGTCCTCCTCGTCGCTGGTCGCGCCGGCGTTCCGGTGCGCGTGCCGCCCCGCCCGCCGGTCGGTCGCTCATCGGTTCCTCCAGAACAGGGGTCGGGGGTCGAGCCACCAGGTGAGCCTTCTGCCGCGGCCGCGGCTCGCGCGCAGTGCGCGCACGTGGCGGCGCGCGCCTCCGGCGATGCGGTCGGCGGCGGCGTCGTCGATCCCGGCGCCGGGCGCTGCGCCGCCGAAGGAGACGACGTTGACGGCGGCGGCCAGGCGGTCCAGGTCGGGCCGCGCCTCGGCCCGCGCGACTTCGGGCAGCAGGCGGCCCGCCAGCGCGGCGGTGTCGGTGGCGGTGTGGCCGTGCGGCGGCGCCGCACGGCACATCCGCAAGGCGTCGCGCAGCTCCTGCCAGGCGCCCAGCACCCGCGCTTCGGCGGTCCCGCTGCGCAGGCGCCGACCGGTGCGGGCCAGCCTCAGGACCGGCACGGCCAGCACGAGCGCGAAGGCGCCCGCCGCGGCGGCACCCGCGGGCCGCCACCAGCCTCCGTTGGAGCGGCTCGGGGGCGCGGCGACGTCGTGGGGGTCGGCGTCCGCACCGGGGTCGTCGCCGTCCTGGGCGGCGTCGGCCTCCTCGGGCTCGGGGGCGCTCTCGGGCGCTCCGCCGGTGTCCTCGCTGTCCTCGCCGCCGGGGGTGACGGCGAAGGGGACCCAGCCGACGCCGTCGAAGTAGACCTCGCCCCACGCCACGGCGTCGCCCGTGCGCACCTGGTAGCGGCCGCCGCCCTCGTCGGTGCCGGGCCCGAAGCCGACGGCCACGCGGCTGGGCAGGCCCGCGGCGCGCGCGAGCATCGCGAAGGCGCTGGCGAACTGCTCGGAGGTTCCTCCCCCGCCCTTCTGCCCGGGCTCGGCGAGGATCGCGGCGACGTTGGCGTAGCCGTGCCCGCCGGGGGTGTGCGGGTCGAAGGAGTGGGACTCCCGCAGGTAACGGGCGAGCGCCCGGGCTCGCTGGTAAGGCGGACCCTCGGCGGCGACGGAGCCGACGATGTCGTTGAGGACCGGCGGCGCGCCGGCGGGCAGTTCACGGTAGCGGTCGAAGACCGCGCCGGCCGGCGTGGCGGCCTCGGCCAGCTCCCCGGGCCGCCAGCGGGCGACGTCGCCGACGGTCCGGTAGGTGCTCTCGTCCAGGGAACCCTCCATGCGTACGACGGTGCCCGACACCGGCGCGTAGCCGAGCGAGGGCAGGTCGACGCGTCGGGGCGCGCCGACGACCGGCACCCAGGTGCCCGGCAGGTTCGGGTCGACCGTGATCTCGGCGGTGGCCCGGCGGGCGTGCGGCGGCGGGGGCACCGGCTCGGGCAGCACACGCCCGGCGGCGCGGTATCCGCCTTCGGGCAGCCAGGTGGTGCCGGTGAAGTCGCCGAGCGCGACCCAGCGCAGGTCGACCGGCTCGGCTGCGGCGACGGTGAGCAGCGGCTCGTCTGGATCGGCCGCCCATCCGGCCAGGTAGCCGAGCGGGTTGAGCGCCGCCTGCGGGCTCACCGGAGGGCTCAGCACCGCGCGGGGATCGCCGGGCCGAGCGTCCCAGCCGGCGAGAAGCACCGGGCCGCCGAAGACCGTCGCGGCGGCGGCGAGCACGGTGGCCAGCCCGGTGACCACGGCGCGGCGCAGGGCAGCTGAGCCGGAGCGGTGCGCGGCCGGCTCGACCCGCACGGTCAGCGCCGGGGACGGCCCCCCGTCCGCGCCGGCGGGGGCGCCCGCTCCCTCCCCCGGGGCGCCGAAAGCCATCAGCAGCGCCGCCGCCGCGGCCAGCATGCCGATGGCGGCGAACCCGGGAGGCGCGACGGGGCCGTTGAGCACGACCGCGCCCACGAGCAGCAGCAGGCCCGGCAGCAGGGCCAGCCCCGTCCGCCCGCTGCGGTGGGCCAGCGCCTGGGCCGCGCCGGTCAGCCAGGTGGCGAGCATCGGCAGCGCCAGGGTGTCGACGCTCAGCGGCGTGGGCGCGGCGCTGGTGAGGATGCGCGCCCCCGAGTGCAGCACCGCCTCGGCGGCGCCGCCCAGCACCCCCGCGCCCTCGCCGGGCAGCAGGTAGGCGCAGACGGCGACCGCGGCCAGCGGCAGGGGCAGGCCCGCCAGGAGCGCGGCCGGGCCGCTCAGTCGGCCGCGCAGCAGCAGGGTCGCCGACACCGCGGCCAGCGCGCAGGCGGGCAGGATGGCGTAGACGGCCGCGGGGGCCGCGTAGCCGGGCGCGACCGCCACCCCGCCGGCCGACGCCGCCACGAACAGCGCGGCCGCGGTGAGCAGCGTCCGCGTCCCGGGCGGCGTGCGGGGCACGGGCGGCTCCCGCCGCGGCGGCGCCGCGGGACCGGCGGCCCGGTGGGGCGGGTCGGTCACCGCGACCATGGCGCCTCGTTCCAGCGGTCGGCGAATCCGGCGGCGTCGCCGGCGGTGATCAGGGTGAGCCCGGCGGGGGCGGCCGGACGCTCCTCGGCGCCCACGACCACGGCCAACAGCCCGGCGTAGTGGACGCCCAACTGGCCGAACAGCCGCACGTCGGCGTCGCTGAGCGCACCGCTGACCAGCACCGCGGTGTCGCCGGCCGGCCGGGTGCGGGCCAGGCGCAGGGCACGCCCCAGGTCGGCCTCGGCGGAGGGCGCCGCCTCGGCGAGCAGGTCCAGCAGGGGCGCCAGCCCGGCGGTGCTCTCCCGGCCGCGGCCGCTGACCAGGTGCAGCTCGCAGTGCAGCGCAGCGTGGACTCCAGTGGCCAGGATCGATGCGGCGGCGCCGGCGACCTCGTCGAGCCGCGTGTCACCGCCGGGCGTGGGGCGGTCGTCGACCAGCACGCACACCCGCGTCTGGGAGGTGTCGACGAACTCGCGCACGACGAGCTTGTCCAGCCGCGCTGAGCTGCGCCAGTGGACGTGGCGCAGGTCGTCGCCGGGGACGTAGTCGCGCAGGGTGCGGAACGTGAGCGTACCGGCGCGGGCTCCGTCCACGGCGCCGTCGGGGTCGGCGACGCGGCCCACCGGGACGGCGCGCAGCCGCTCCCAGCGCGGGTGCACCCAGATCCGGTCGGCACCGCCGCACGGGCGGTGGAGGGCGGCCAGGCCGAAGGGATCGCTGCGCCCGGCCCGCACCGGCCCCAGCTCGACGACACCGCGGCGCGCGGCGGCGATCCGATATCCCGAGCCGCCGGCGGCGCGCGCCGCCAGCGGCGCCAGCCCGAGGGCCCGCTCTCCGCCCGCCCCCGCGATCCGCTCGCTGACCTGCACGCCGCGCCGCCCCGGGTTGCGCACGCTCAGCCGCACCCGCAGCTCAGCGCCGGGTGCGCTGCGGCGACTGGGTATCGACCGCTCGGTCACCACCTCGGGCGGGCGGCCCACCAGCAGAACCGCGGCCAGGACGGCGACCAGGGCGAGCCCGCCCAGCAGCGCCAGCTCCTGATAGGCCGATACCACGCCGGCGGCGAGGAGCAGCGCGCCCGTGCCCGCGACCAGCCATCCCCGTCCGGTCGGCATCAGCGGCCCGCCGCCCCCGAGTACCGCGGCTGCGGTGCCGGTGTCTCCTCCAGGACTTCGCCGAGCACGTCGGCTCCGGTGCGCCCGCCCACCGACGCCTCGGGCGAGAGCACCAGGCGGTGCGCCCACACGTGCGGGGCCAGCCGCTTGACGTCCTCGGGGTTGACGAACGTGCGGCCCGAGGTGAGGGCGAGGATGCGCACGATGTGGGCCATGGCCACGGTGGAGCGAGTGGACAGGCCGACGCTCAGCGCCGCGTGCTCGCGCGTGGCGTGCGCCAGGCGCAGGACGTACTCGTAGACGGAGTCGTGGACGTGCACGCGGCGGGCGGCCCGGGCGATGCGGGCCATCCGTTCGGCGTCGGTGCGCGGCGCCAGGTCGTCGGGCGAGGTGAGTCCGTCGCCGCGGATGATGGCGAGCTCGGCGGCGTGTTCGGCGTAGCCCAGGGACAGCCGGATCAGGAACCGGTCGAGCTGGGCTTCGGGCAGCCGGTAGGTGCCGTCCATCTCGACCGGGTTCTGGGTGGCCACGACGAGGAACGGCGAGGGGACCAGGTAGCGCGAGCCGTCGACGGTGACCATGCCCTCCTCCATGACCTCCAGCAGCGCCGACTGCGTCTTAGGCGAGGCGCGGTTGATCTCGTCGGCGACGACGACGTTGGCGAACACCGGGCCGGGGTGGAACTCGAACTCGCGGGTGCCCTGGTTGAACACGGTGACGCCGGTGACGTCGGAGGGCAGCAGGTCGGGTGTGAACTGCACCCGCCGCCACTGGCCGTCGACGCAGGCCGCGATGGCGCGGGCGAGCGTGGTCTTGCCGGTGCCGGGGACGTCCTCCAGCAGGATGTGGCCCTGGGCGAGCATCGCGACCAGGGCCAGGCGCACGACCTCGGTCTTGCCGAAGACGGCCGCCTCGACGGCGGAGGCGATGCCGTCGAACTCGTCGGCGTGGACGGCCGCCTCGTCCGCGGTCACGGGTCCGGCGGTGCCGCCCGCGGCGTCGGGCGCGGGTCCGGCGGGAACGTGGTTGGTCACAGAGGGTCTTTCGACGGGTCTCGGTCGGGAGGGTCGGGGCTGCCATCATGCCTCAGCGCCCGCCGTGCCCCGGGCGCACGGGGGCTGCGGCGCCGGCGGCGGCCGTGGCGGGACCCGCCTGCGCCGGGACGCGGAGGTGCTCGGCGTCCCCCGCGCGGCGCGCGCACCGGGCAGCGGCTCCGGGGCGGTCAGCGTACGGCCGGGTCCGATCCGGGGGTGCCGCGCCCCGGCTCCTGCGCCGCCGGGACGCCCGAGGCGGGCGAGGCGTTCTCGCCCACGACCGGCGGTGACGGCTGCGGGGAGCCCGTGGTCGCGGGCTCGTCCAGCCCTTGGCGGCGCTCGTCGTTGATGACCTGCTGCGCGTCGAAGGCGCCGGCCACCACGATCACGCCCGCCAGGACCGCGGCGAGGATGCCGCCCGCGATGACCGCGGGCCACACCCGCTGCCTGCGCCGCCAGTATCGGCTGGAGCCGTACAGCAGGGCGGCCCGCAGCTGCCGCCGCCGCAGGGCGTCGGCCTGCAGCACGTAGCTCTCGGCGTTGGGCGTGGCCTGGAAAGCGTCGGGCAGGGGCGGCTGAGCCGGAGGACCGGACTGCGTCGGCGTCGGGGGGCCGGTGTCGGACACGGTGGGGTTCGCGGGTCGCGGCGGTTCAGGTGAACAGGTCGTTCAGGTAGTTGCGGGTCTGGCTCCAGCCGTCGACGGCGCCGTCGGTGGCGTCGATCATCTTCGCGAAGCCGCGGTTGGCCATCTCGAATGCGGCGTTGAACTCGTCGGCGCGGGCCTTGTACTCCTCGTTGCCGCCCTCCCAGCGCGTGACCAGGTCGTTCGCCTGCTGGTGGAGGTCGGACATGATGCCGCGGAACCGCGCCAGGTACTGCTGCTGGTCGGCGCTCAGCTGCTGGAGGCGGGCGATGTCGGCGCCGACCTCGAAACCACTGACGGACATGGTGGAGTCCTCGCTTAGGCGTTGGGAGAGCGGGAGAGGGTGAAGGAGGACAACTCCGAGCGGGCCTCGGAGTACTCCTGCTCGCTGTCGACGTCGGTCTGGTCGAGCCGGGCGTCGCCGAGGTCGAGGTTGACGCCGTACTTGCCGCACCAGTCGGTCAGCGTGTTCATGGCGACGACGAGCTCGGCCTGCCCGTCGCGGAACGCCTTGAGCGCGTTGCCGCGCAGCGCCGCCTGGTCCTGTTCGAGGTCGTTGAGCAGCGCCTGGACCCGGTCGCGGATGCCCTGGCCGCCCTGCGCCACCTGCTCGGCGCCGGTATGAAGGGCATTGCGTTGTTCGGCACCGACTTGCTCTGACATAGGCCCGTCCTCTCCTGATGCCCCCGCACATCCGACCGCCGGCCTGTGCGGCGCACGGTTCGACAGCGCGGCCGCGCATGCGGTGGTCCCCGTCGGGGCGGGTCGACTGCTTCCGCCGTTTCGGACGATTCGGCTAATCGAAGCTAGTTAACCACGCAGTCGGGTGTCAACGCCGGGCGGGGCGGCCGATCCAGGCACCCGCCCGGAGGATTTCCGGCCCTTCCCGCAGGGGTTCGCCGCGCTCAATTCGGAACCGATTCGCAATCGTACGGAAACGGTCACCGCGGCGCCGGCGGCCGCACGGCCGGCCGACTGCTTCCGAGTCCGGGCGGTCCGCGCTTCGCTGCGCCGGCCTGTGGTCGGGCCGCGGCTCGCAGCCGGCGGCGCCGCAGAATGCGCCGACCGGCGGAATCGATCCGCTCGCGGGGGGCGATCAGGTGAACGGCGGGTGATCGGCTACCCTCGAAACACCGAAAACGCGAATCGGTGGAGATGAAACCGCTCCAGGAATCCTCATGTCCACCGGACGGAATGCGGAATAGGAGGTCCCAATGGCTGGCGAGGAAGGCGTCGGGGCCAATCCGAACGACGCCGGCAGCAGGGGCGGCGAAGCCGTCACCGTCGCCGAGACGTTCCAGGGTCTCAAGCACAGCTTCACCACGGCCGTGGACTTCCTGGACGCGGTGGCGGCGGACGAGGGCATCAAGGGCGCTTTCTCCTCCTTCGGTGCGGACCACGCGGTGCAGATGTCGGAGATCCAGACCCACGGCGAGCGCATGGGCGGCAACATCCAGGCCGGCTCGACCCGGATCACCCGCACGGACTCCGAGGCGGAGACCTATTACTACGGAGTCGGCTACCAGTACCAGGAGCAGGCCGCAGAGGGCCGGGGCGACTACGACACCCCGATGCAGGGCCTGCTCAACCGCCACGTCAACGACGACACCGCCAGGTACTCCCCTTAGGCCCCAGACGCCCCCGGACCGTCCGCCGACAGAGGAGTGACAGCCTTCATGGGAACCCCCGACCAAGAGACGGCCACCGCTTCCCATCCGCTATTCAACCCGCCCGAGGCGAAGACCGACGTGAGCGCTCTGCGCGAGGGCACCAACTGGCTGTGGGACCTCACGGGCCGCATCGTGGGCCGCTCCGGCGACATGCGCTCGGTCGTCACCGGCGCCGCCATGGAGTTCTCCGACCTCGTCACCCAGGACATCAGCAACAGCGGCGAGTACAACGACGCGCTGTGGCGCAAGACCTGCATGAACATCAGCTTCGCCGCCGGGGTGGGCGACCGGTGGGCCGACGACGTCATCGACTACAAGAACGACCGCGCCCGACTCGTCGCCGACTTCGAGACCGCGCTGAACGCGGGCAACAGCGTGTCGGGCGAGCCCTCTGCGACCATCGCCGAGGACAAGCGCAGAGCCAACCTCGTCCGCCAGTTCGAGACCATGGCCCAGACCCGCCTGGAGGACCTGAACGAGACCGGCCGCGAGCGCAAGCGGATGCTGCAGGACGGACCGGAGCCCGCCCACGTCGCGAAGCTGGTCGACGCCGGCGCGCTCGGCTGGGCCGCATACAACATCCTCGGCCCGGGCGATAACCCGCCGCTGCCTGTGTCCAAGGCCGAAGCCGAGTCGATGTCCCGGGACATGGGGGCCTACCTCGACGGCAAGGAGCCAGACGCCCGCTACTTCGAGATCGTCGCGGCGCTGACCGCCATCACCAACAAGGCGGTCGCGCTCCAGGGCCTCGACCGCGCCAACCCGAATCAGCGGCTGAGCAGCAACAACCTCCGCGCCAGTGAGATCGGGTTCCTGAAGGAGTTCTACGCCGGGATCGAGGACCAGAGCACGCGCGGGATGCTGTTCCTGCCCGACAACACGGACCCGCAGACGAACTACGGCCAGGGGCTGGAGCACGACACCTCCGACCCCGTAAGGGAAGAGACCTGGTCGGCGCTCGCCAACGGCTTGCTCGTACTCTCCGACGAAGGCCTGGGCGGCTCCTACGACGACCTGCCGCCCAGCATCCAGCGGTTCGCCGACGGCGAGCCCTACCCCAACAACGCCCCCGGCGCTACCCACTCCGCCGAGGAGAACGCGCGCGCCTGGATGCGCGAGGCGGAGGGCTTGGAACGCCTGCTGGGACGGGCCGATCCCGAGCTCCAGGGCGGCGTCGAGTTCTCGGCCAACGTCACCACCAGCGCCGGGCACCACCTCAACGCCATCGACCAGCAGGAGCATATGTGGGACGGCTCGCTGAGCTCCCTGCTCGAGGTGACCACTCGCAACGAACAGGCCGACCACAGCATCCTCACCGGAGAACACGACAACCCGACCTTCGACCGCAACGCCAACGCCCTCAAAGGCCTCTACACCCACGAGTGGGAGGACGACGGCGCCGGGGTCGCCGGGCTGACCGACTGGATCCCCGAAGCCGCGAACAGCGACGACGAAGCGCGGCAGGAGATGGCGCGTGAGGCCGCTCTCGGGCTGATCGAAACCACGGCCGGTGAGGGCGGCCTCCGCGACGAACTCATCGACACGGGCATCACGGTCGAGGCGGGCGGTCGGGAGGTGACCGACGCGGCGGTCGGCCTCGTGAATCCGCGCATCGCGCAGAGCTTCGGCAACGTCGCGACGACCTATCTGGACGATCTGAGCGATCCGGATTCGCCGGACGGGTTCTCCATCGACCCCGGAACGGGACGGATGGAGATGAGCTACGAGGCCCGGACACGCTTCTTCGAGTACGCCATGGCCGACCAGGGGGCGGCTTCCCGCCTCTTCTCCGGCGCCAACTCGATGGATCTCGCGGGCACGCAGGCGGTCGCCGCCGAACAGGCCGGACCAACCGATGCCGGCCTGCGCAACGGCACGCTCCGGGCGCTCCTGGACTCCGCCCTGACCGCGGAGTCCTTGGACCGCACCGGCGACGATCTCGACCGCCAGGAACTGGAGCAGCAAAACCGCGACCGCTGGCTGGCAATCGCGCGGACTGCCGCATACGCGGGTACCAACTTCGCGGGAAAGGGCTTCCAGGCGGCGTATGCCTCTACGCGCGTCGCCACGTTGTTCTTCGGCGCCGGAGTCGGCTTCCAGGAGTACGACATGCGGGTCAACCAACAGGAATTGGCGCCCAACTACCAGGCTCCCATGACGTTGGCTCAGGAAACGCCGGGCGAAACCCCGCACCCTTATGCGCCGAACAAGTACGGACAGACCTACAACGACTCGAACCTCCGCTACAAGATCCAGCTCGACACCCTCGACAGACTCGTACGCGGCGGCGAGGTCGACGCCTCCTCCATCGCCGAGGTCTCCCCCGACCTCATCGACGACAAGGGTGACGTCATCACCTATTACGACTTCAAGGACGAAGACGAGCGGGATCGGGCGTCGACGGTCAACGACGTGTCCGACGCCCTGGACGACCTGGCGCTGAACCAGGACGATCGGACGGGCGACCGCGACACCATCCAGGACGGTTTGGAGCGCGCCGAGCGCTACTCCGACCGGTACCGCGAAAAGTACGACGAGGTCTGGGACGACCTCTACAACAGGGTCAATCTGGACGACCAGGAGCAGGCCGACCAGAAGTAGCCCGGCCGAGCCGTCGACACGCGCCATTCAGCCCCTCCGCCACTCTTCCCCCCGCGTTCACCGCGGCTTCGCCGACCGGAGCGCGCACCCGGCTAGTGTGCGCGTGTTCTGCGCACCGGCGGCGCCACCCCCGGTGCGGTCGGATCGTCGGCGGAGGGGGGCGGCATGGGCAGTGGGCCGGTCGGGGCGAACCCCGGCGATGCGGTCGAGCGGGGCGGTGCCGCCGAGGCCGTCGCCGACACGTTCACGGGACTGAGCACGGACTTCCAGACCCTGGTCGAGCAGGCCGGGCAAGACGCGGCCGAGCCGCTGTGCCGGGAGGGCTACGCGGCGTTCCTAGAGCTGGCGGCACCGTGGATCCGCGACGTGCAGGAGTACGGCACCGATCTCGCCGGCAACATCGCTGCCGCAGGCGAGCGCGCCGGAGCCGCCGACGACGGCGCGGACGCCGGCTTTCGGACGGCCCGCGCCCTCCTAGCCGAGCGGATCGACGGGCGGACATCGCCCTACAGCCCCCGCCACTGACGGCGGCCCGCACGCGCACCCCGCCCTCGAATTCCCCGCCGCGCCGGACTGTGAACGCACGGCCGCGCACCGGCCAAACCCGCTACCGGAGGCCGCCATGAGCTCGTTCGACCCCGAAGGCACCGACGCCGACGCGGAGGCCATCGACGACCGCGCCGTCGACCTGTACAACGTCGCGGGCCGGATCCTGGGCCGGTCGGCCGAGGAGCTGAAACCGGTCCTCACCTCCGCGGCGGTCCAGTTCAGCGACCTGGTCGCCGAGGGGATCCGCGAGCAGAGCGGCTACAGCACCACCGCCTGGCAGAAGGCCTCCTTCGCCGCGGTCTACGCCGCGGGCGTCACCGAGGGCTGGGCGAGCGACGTGCGCTGGTTCACGGCGCGCATCGCCGAGCTTGAGGACGAGTGGGAGCAGGCCCGGGCCGACGACTTCGGCGCCCGGATGCGGCAGTACTCCTCGCAGGAGGAGAGCGACCGCGCCGCGCAGGGCCTGCCCTCGGCGGGGGAGGCGTTCGCGGCGGACCGGTCGGCGGGGCGCATCCGCGCCGTCGCCGACCTGGAGTCGCGCGAGCGGACGAGCCGCGAGGAGTTCGAGCGCCGCGCCCGCGCGCGGGCCACACAGCTGCGCGACGGCCCCACCGACGACACGGTCCGCACGCTGGTGCGCCAGGGGCGTCTCGGATGGGCGCCGCACAACATGGGCTGGAGCGACCCTCCGCTGCCGCTCGCCGAGGAGCGGGCCGCCCGCTGGGCCGAGGAGCTGCGGGACTACCTCACCGGGGACAGACCGGTGGACGCCCGCTACGCCGAGATCGTGGCCGCGCTCGGCGCGCTGACGCGGAAGGGGTGGTGGCAGGGCGCCCACGGCGGCCGCGAGCGGCTGCCCCGCGCCGAGATGGACTTCCTCGAGGAGTTCTACCGCGTGCTGGACACCGAACCGGTCGACGGCGAGGTCCCGCCCACCATGCTCACCCTGGTGCGGGAGGTCCACGGAAACGGCGGCCTGAGCGAGCGCGCCCGCAACGAACTGCTCGGTGCCCTGGGAGACGGGCTGCTCACCCTGTCCGACGAGGACCGCGGCGGGGGCTGGGACGCGCTGCCGCCCAGCATCCGGTCGGTGGCGTCCGGTTCCGGCGGCATCGACTACGACGGCGCCCGGTGGCCCGTCTACGGCTGGCGGGAGACTCGGGCGCCACTCTTGGACCGGCTGCTGGCGTTCACCAACCCGGGCATCGCGGGAGGCCGGGAGTTCTCCGAGATCCTCGCCACGACGCTGGGCAACAAGCTGCAGGACTACGCCCAGACCCACGGCGACGCCGTCGAGGACCGGCGGGACGGCCCCTTCCGCATGATGCTGTCGGTGGCCGCGCGCAACGAGGACTCCGTCCACGGCCTCTTCACCGGAGCCGTCGACCATCCTCAGGGCTGGGGCGCCCAGCGGGCCGTGCGCGGCCTCTACGCCTTCCCCTGGAGTGACGACGGCCGGACCCTGCGCGAGCTGACCGACTGGATGTCCTATGAGGACGTGCGCAGCGACCCCGACCGCCGCGAGCTCGCAGACGAGGCGGCGGCCGGCCTGATCCGCGGCCTCGCCCACGACCAGGACACCTTCGACCTGCTGTCGGGCGGGAACACGGTGACCGGTTCCGGCATGAACCTGGGCATGCTCAACCCCGAGGCGGCGCGCGGCCTCGCCGACGTGGCGGAGCTGCACATCGCGCCCTTCGCCCAGGAGGGCCGCCTCGGCCCCACCGAGTACGGCGGCGGGTCGCTCAAGGTCAACAGCGCCGACCGGGTGCGCTTCTGGATGCTGGCCGCCGGCGACACCGAGGCGGCCAACGACCTCAGCGCCGCGGTGCAGGGCTACCAGTCGCGGCGCTTCGCGGACCTGGTCGAGGACGGAGCCGACGCCGCGGTCGTCGGCGGCGAGACCGGGCGGCTGCGCGGACTCTACGACCTCGCCGTGCTCGACGAGGCGCTCGCGCGCGAGCACTTCGCCGCCGAGGACGCGGCGGCGGAGCAGGGCGCCGTGACCACCGACCGGCGCGGCGTCGCGCTGGCCTCGGGCATCACCAAGGAGCTGCTGAACAACTTCGTCCTGCGCAACCCGGCGGCCAAGGCCGCGACCGGGATCGCCCACGAGGTCGTCCGGTTCGGCCGCCACTACCTCTGGGAGGCCCCCTCCGCCGGCTCGGACTACACGCCGAGGCTTCCCACCACACGCGGCGCCGGCGACATCCAGTACCACAGCCTGGTGGGCCTGGCCGACGCCGCCGTCGCCGACGACCGGCTCGATCCCGGCGACCTGCCCGCCTATCGCCGCTACCGGGAGCTGGGCGCCGAGTACGACCGCCACGCCGCGCAGGGCGACGCTGCGGAGCTGCAGGAGACGGTCGACGAGCTCGCGGGGATCCAGGACGAACTGCGCGGCGAGCTGACCGGCGCGCTGAAGGCGGAAGAGCTCTACGACCCGGAGCTGATCGACGCCCAGCGCGACGCCTGGGAGCAGCTGCTGGGAGATCCGGAGGCCCACGACGCCCAGCGCTACGCCGACACCGTCAAGCGGGGGCGATTGCGCCGCAACCAGCCGACGACCGAGGACCTCGCCGACTCGGCCCCGTCGATCTTGTAGCCATCGTCACTGGAAATCGCTTTCCCTCACGTTGGCTACAAGATCGACGGTGAAGGCCAGTCCGGCCGGCGGGATCAGCCGCCGAGGGAGATCGAGGTCACCGCCGTGTAGAGGCCCAGTGCCCAGGCGGTGGCGACGCACAGTCCCACGACCGCCACGATCTCGACGCCGTTGAGGATCCGGCGCAGCGAGGCGCGCGGCACCTCGGCCAGCTCCACCCAACTGAGGGCCGCAACGGCGACGCCCGCCGCCAGCGCCGCCGCCGGCAGCAGCGCGAGCATCTGCTCCGAGCCGGAGGCGGCGCCCACCGCGGCGGCGGACAGGCCCGCGACGCCGCCCACCCGCAGCGGCAGGACGTGGCGGACCCGGTCGAACAGCCGCGACCGCATCAGCAGGACGAAGGAGACCAGCGCCGCCAGGACGAGGTCGGCCCGGCCGTCGCCGGCCACGACCAGCAGCAGCACCATCGCCACCGCGCTCGCCACGGCCCCGAGCAGCGCGCCCAGAAGCAGCCGGTCGCTGTTGGCCATGCTCTCCTCGAAGCGGGGCGTGTCGGTCTGGCCGACATGGCGCACCTCGTAGTCCAGGCCCGACAGTCCGCCCATCGACAGCGCAAGCCGCGGCAGGGCGCCCACACCCAGCACGAGCAGCACGGCCATGACCCGCGTGCCCAGCGCCCCGTCGACGAACAGTCCCACCGCGACCAGGACGCCGGCCGCGACCGTGGCCACGCCCAGCGCCGCCAAGTAGGGCAGAGCGGTGCTGTGCACCCACCAGCCCGCCGCGGCGGCGGCCAGCGCGCCGGCGCAGGCGAAGGCGGCCGGCACCACGGGCGCCGGCGCCGCCGACCCGCTCATCTGCAGCGCCGCCAGCGCCGCGGTCAGCCCTCCCCAGCCGCAGGCGGCGGCGAGCACGGTGTGGGCGACGCCGGTCATCGAGCGCCGCGCCGCCAGCCACATGGCGCCCAGCGACACCAGCAGCCCGGCCGGGGCGACGGCGAGGTCGACCGGGCTCTGGCGTACGGCGGCCATGCCGGCGGCCAGCAGCAAGGGGCCGACGGCGGCCAGCACCAGCCCGAAGGCGAGGCCGACGGGCGCACGCCAGATGCGCGCGGCGCCGTCGACCCGGTCCTCCACCGCGCCGCGGACGTCGTCGACGAAGGCAGGGCGCTCGGGTGCGGTCTCGCGGCGCAGCAGCAGCACGTCGCCGTCCAAGACCCCGGCGTGCTCCAGCGTCAGGTCGGGGCGCACCGCGGCTCCTTCGGCCGTGGTCAGGGTCCATCCCGCGGGTTCCAGGCCGTCGGTCTCCGGCGAGCACACCCGCACCACCTGCGGCAGCAGGCTCGCCACCGGGACCGTCCCCGGCAGGGCGAGGTCCGCCCACCGCTGCGGCCCGGTCACCGTCACCCGGCAGTATCCGCTCACCCGCTCCTCCGTTCGTGCACCGCTGGGCCCCGCGGCGCCGATCGCCGGCGGTCCGGCCGCACCCCGGCGGCCCCTGTCCGCCGTAGGGCCGCCGTCGAGCCGCGGCGCCGTCCACAACCGGCCGCCGTCCGATTGTGCGATGCGGCGGCCACGCGGGATCATCACGTTAGCAACTGGTTCGTACTCGATCTCCCGGCCTCGGGCGGGTGTAGAGAAGGGGTCGCCGTGTCGACGACGCTGATTCACCGGCCCGCCCGCCATGCGGTCCCCGATCCCGGTGAGTCCCCGCTGGTCATCGCCACTCCACCGCAGCTGCCGGAGAACCCGCCCGCCACCAGCTCCTCGGCGATGATCATGATGCCGATCATCACCGGGTCGGGCTCGCTGCTGATGACGATCACCTTCGGCAACCGGCCGCTGTACGCGGTGGCCGGCGTGATGATCATGCTGGCCAGCGTGGCGGTGGGCGTCATCATGTTCATCTCCCAGCACAACGGCCCGCGCAAGCGCATCCGCGAGCAGCGCGAGCGCTACCTGGACTACCTGGACCACCTGCGCGGGACCGTGCGGGAGGTCGCCGGCATCCAGCGCCGGGCGGCCGCCTTCCGGCATCCCGCGCCCCACCTGCTGACCGAGCCCGCCCGCCAGACCCAGCGCCGCTGGGAGCGCCGCGCCTCCGACCCCGACTTCCTGCACCTGCGGGTGGGCCAGGGCACCCGGCCGCTGGCCCGGCGGCTGAACCTGAACATCGACACCTCCAACCCCCTGGTGGCCTACGACCCGGTGTGCCAGGGCATCGCCGAGCAGATCGTCGACCTCTACGCCCACGTGTCCGAGCAGCCGCTGGTGGTCCCGCTCGGCGAGCACGGCGTGGTCTCCCTCGTCGGCGACCGCGCGGCGGGCCGGGCCGCCGCCCGGGCGATGGTCGCGCAGCTGGCGACGTTCTGCGCGCCCGAGGACGTGCGGGTGGGCGTGGTGCGCCACTCGCGGCTGCTGGCCGAGTGGGACTGGCTGAAGTGGCTGCCGCACGGCGCCTTCGACGGCGGCCGCGACGGTCCGCTGCCGGCCCGGCTGGTCACCTCCAACACCGTGGAGATGACCGAGCTGCTCTCGGCCGAGATCGAGCAGCGCACCATCGACATGCAGCGGCGGCGCAACCTCCCGCCGGGTCCGGGCACCCAGCGGCTGGTGGTCGTCGTCGACGGCGAGTTCCAGTCCACGCTGTCGGGGCTGTCGGCCGAACCCCCCGTCGCCTCGCTCGCCGACATCGGGATCCACCTGATCGTGCTGGTCGGCGACCGGCGCGAGGAACCGGGAACGGTCGACCTGCGGCTGCGGGTCGACGCCGACGGCCGACTGGCCGAGGACGCGTCGGAGGCGGCGCAGCAGCCGGAGGCCGCCGGGGCACCCGGCCCGCCCGCCGCGGGTACGCCGCTGGAGGGCCGGGCCGACCGGGCCGACGTCGCCCAACTGACCACGCTGGGCCGCATTTTGTCGCCGATGCGGCTGGCGGCTGCCGACAGCGGCGACGCGCTGCACTCCACGGTCGGTTTGGGCGCCGTCCTGGGGGTCCCCGACGTCGCCCAGCTGGATCCGCGCTCGACCTGGCGGCCGCGCAGCGCCGGCGACTTCCTGCGGGTGCCCATCGGCGTGGGCCCCTCGGGCTCCACGGTGCTGCTGGACCTCAAGGAGTCGGCGTTCGGCGGCATGGGCCCGCACGGCCTGGTCGTGGGGGCCACCGGCTCGGGCAAGTCGGAGATGCTGCGCACGCTGGTGGCATCGCTGGTCATCGGCCATCCGCCGGAGCACCTGGCGCTGCTGCTCGTCGACTTCAAGGGCGGCGCCACCTTCGCCGACACCGACGCGCTGCCGCACAGTGCCGGGCTGGTCACCAACCTCGCCGACGACGACAGCCTGGTGCTGCGGTTTCGCGAGGCCATGTTCGGCGAGCTGATGCGGCGCCAGCAGATCCTCAAGGATGTCGGCAACCTGCCCAACCTGCACGCCTACGAGACGCTGCGCGCCGGACAGCGTCCCGATCTGGAGCCGCTGCCGCACCTGCTCGTCATCATCGACGAGTTCTCAGAGCTGCTGACCGCCCACCCCGACTTCGCCGAGCTGTTCGTGGCCATCGGCCGCATCGGCCGCTCCATCGGCGTGCACCTGCTGCTGGCCACCCAGCGCCTGGACTCCGGCAAGATCAAGGGGCTGGAGTCGCACCTGTCCTACCGGATCGGGCTGCGCACGTTCTCCGAGGGGGAGAGCCGCGAGGCGATCGGGGTGGGCGACGCCTACCACCTGCCGCCCGAACCCGGGTCGGGATACCTGAAGGTCGACACCTCGGTGTTCGAGCGGTTCAAGGCGGCGATGGTCTCCCAGCCCTACGCGCCTCCGGCGGAGGACTCCGGCGAGGACGCCCCGGTGCTGCCGCTGATCTCGTTCAACGGCCTCGACGGGCTGCTGGGGCGGAGCCCGGCCGCGGACGAGGAGGACTCCGCCGCGGCGGAGCCGGACGGCGGCCAGGCGCCCAGCACGCTGCAGGTGGCCATCCGGCGGCTCGTGGAGGCGAATGCGGCGCCGGTGCGTCCGGTGTGGCTGCCTCCTCTGCCCGAGCGCGTTTCGCTGGACGAGCTGCTGAGGCGGCTGGACGAGGAGGCCACCGCCCCCGACGGCAGTCCCGTCGAGCCCGACCCGGCCGAGGCCGCGGCGATCGTGGGGCTCACCGACATCCCCCGCGAGCAGCGCCAGGAGGCCGCTGCGCTGGACTTCACCGGCGGCGCCAGCAACATCATCGTGCTCGGCGGCCCGCAGTCGGGCAAGTCCACCCTGATCCGCACCATGATCGCGAGCCTGGCCTGGCGCTACCCGCCCGGCCGCATCGCGGTCTATGCCATCGACTTCGGCGGCGGCTCTCTGGCCCCGTTCGAGGACCTGCCGCACGTCGCGGGCGTGGCAGGGCGCTCCGACCCCGAGCGCGTGCACCGGGTGCTGGCCGACCTGCGCAACCTGATGGACCAGCGCGAGCGCGTGTTCCGCAGGTCCCGGATCGACTCCCCCGCCGCGCTGCGCCGCGGCCGCGCCGACGGCTCGGTGCCCGAGGGGATCTTCGCCGACGTCTTCCTGCTCGTCGACGGCTGGGCGGGGGTCCGCGAAGCCGTCGAGGACGCCGACGACATCCTCACCGACGTCGTCTCGCGCGGGCCGTCGCTGGGCGTGCACACCGTCGTGACCGGCGCCGCCAACTCCCAGATCCGCACGAAGCTGCAGGCGCTGTTCGGCGGGCGCCTGGAGCTGCGCCTGTCCGACCCCTTCGACTCCCAGATCGGGCGCAAGCAGGCCGAGCAGCTGCCCAAGGAGGTCCCCGGGCGGGCGCTGCGCGCCGACGAGAGCGTCCTGCAGGTGGCGCTGCCGCGGTTGGACGGCTCGGAGGAGGACGCCGACCTCGGCGAGGGCGTGCGCGACGCGATCGCCCGCATCGCCGACCGGTGGCCGCGGCGGCGGGCGGTCCCCCCGGTTCGCGTCCTGCCCGCCGGCGTCGGCCTCGACGAGCTGCTGCCGGCCCACAGCGGGCCCGGCCTGGTGCTGGGTATGGGCGAGCGCGACCTCGCCCCGGCGGTGTACCGGCAGGACGAGGACCCCCACCTGGTGGTCTTCGGCGACCCGCAGACGGGCAAGAGCACGCTGCTGCGCGCCCTGCTGCGGCAGATCATCGCCCGCCCGGCCAGCGAGGTGGGCGTCGTGCTGGTCGACTACCGCCGCGCCCACCTGGGGCTGGTGGGCGAAGACCACCTGCTGGCCTACAGCACCGGCCCCGAGCACACCAAGGCGGTGGCCGCCGAACTGGCCTCCTCCGTACGCGAACGGCTTCCCGGCCCCGACGTCACGCCGCGCCAGCTGCGCGAGCGCAGCTGGTGGAAGGGCCTGGAGCTGTACGTGGTGGTCGACGACCTCGACCTCGTCGCCGGGCGCAACAACCCGCTGGCGCCGCTGGCGGAGTTCCTGACCCAGGGCGCCGACCTGGGCCTGCACCTGGTCACCGCGCGCCGCACCGGCGGCAGCTCGCGGGCGGTGTACGAGCCCGTCGCGCAGACGCTGAGCGACATGGCCACCCCGGGCGTGCTGTTCTCCGGGGACCGGATGGAGGGGCGCATCGCCAATGGTGTGGCCTCGCGCCGCCTGCCGCAGGGCCGCGCCCTGATCGCCCGCCGGGGCCGACCGCCCGAGCAGGTGCAGGTGGCCTGGTCCGAGCCGCCCGAGTAGCCGCGGGCCGGGGCGGCGGACCGCCCCGGCCCGGTGCTCAGGCCAGCCGGGCCGGGAACCCGCCGGTGGCCACCGGGCCCCAGCGCTCGGGGGTCACGCGCACCAGCGACTTGCCCTGCCTGCGCATGGCGTCGCGGTACTCCTCCCAGTCGGGGTGCTCGCCGGAGATCACCCGGAAGTACTCGACGAGCGGTTCCACGGCGTCCTCGCCGTCGAGGACCTCGGCGCTGCCGTCGACCTGCACCCAGGGGCCGTCGAAGTCCTCGGAGAGCACCAGCACGCTCACCCGCGGGTCGCGCGCGGCGTTGCGGGTCTTGGCGCGCTCGGGGTAGGTCGAGACGACGATGCGCCCCGCGCCGTCGAGTCCGCAGGTCACCGGCGAGGCCTGCGGCTCGCCGCCGGCGCGGCGGGTGATCAGGATCGCGCGGTGGCGGGGCCGGACGAAGTCGTGCAACTCCTCGCGGGTGACGCGGGTGTTGGTGGCGGTCGACGGGCTCATCCGGATGCTCCTCCACACTGGCTGCGGGCGGTCGGTACCCCGCCCCTCCCCCGCCCCCGCGGCGGGACCGCTGCCCGGGGCGCGGCGATCACGCCTGGAACCCTATACCGGTCCCGCCCCGGAGCGGAGCCGCCGCGGGGCGCGGCGCCGGGTGCCCGACCGCAGGCGCCGTCGTGCTCTCACTCGCCGCAGTTGGTGTTGGTCACGGTCGCCGACCGGTCGCCCACGGCACCGGTGAAGTCGACGCAGATGCCCTTCGCGCTGACGTATTCCGGCCCCGCGTAGTCGGAGAAGGTTCCCGAGTCCCAATATCCCTGGCCTGCGCCGTGCCGCCGGAGCCCGACGTCCATGTAGGTGCTCCCCGACACCGCGCCCATGGTGATCGCGCAGTTGATGCCGGTGGCGGGGTCGTAGTACAGGTACAGGGTGCCCTGCCCGCCGGGGATCGCCTTCTGGTTGGCGGGCTGCGTGTACTCGCTGCCCTGGGCTCCGGCACCGTCCGAGCACACCTGCGCCGGGTCGGCGCCCTCGGCGACGGTGGCCGAGGACAGGACCAGCGTCGCGGCGGCCGCCGCCACCGCGCCCGCCCCGGTGAACCAGGCCCGCCCGGATCGTCGCGTGTTCGCCACGTCCGCTCCCTCCGCCTCTGTCGTGCGGCCCATCAGTTGAAGTCCTGCGCGCATCGGGCGTCGCTGGTGGTCGAGGACTCGGCGGCGGTGCCGCCGGGGCCGATCGCCAGCACGGTGAAGGAGTAGCAGCGCCCGGCGCCGCGCGGCCGGTAGGTGTAGGTGGTCTGCGAGGCCGTGGCCTCCGGCAGCGCGGCGGCGCCGTCGCCGCCGGGGGTGATGCGGTACTCGGCCGCGCCCTCCACCGCGCTCCAGTCGACCGTCACCGCGTCGGCCGCGGTCTCGAACGTGACGCTGGCGGGCGCCCCGAGCTCCAGCTCCGGCATGGTGATCGGCTCGCTAGTGGCGGGCTCGCCGCTGACGCCGCCGTCGGTGCGGGGCGTCACGGTGAACGTGTAGGTCGCGCCGGGCTCCAGACCGGAGAAGTCCACGGAAGTGCGGGTTGACGTGCGGTCGGAGACGCCCTCCCGGTCGGCGGTGACGACGTAGTCGGCGGCGCCGTCGACCGCCTGCCAGGAGACCGTGGCGGTGTCGCTTCCGGTGGCCTCGGCGCCGACATCCGCCGGCGCGCTCAGGGCGCCGGGGCCCGGGGTGACCTCCTCGGTCTGGGCGGCGGGGCCGGTGCCGTGCTCGTTGGCGGCCCGGACACGGAAGCGGTAGGCGGTGCCGTTGTCCAGGCCGTCGATCTCGGCGCTGCGGGCCGAGCCGTCGAGGGTGGTACTGCCGCCTTTCCAGGTGACCGTGTAGGTCTGCACGGGTGCGTCGGGCGAGTAGGCCTTCGGCCACGACAGGGTCACCGCTCCGTCGCCGGCTTCGGCCGTCACGGGAGTGGGCGCACCGGGGGCGTCGGTGCTCTCGGGCTCGTCGCGTTCCTCGTCGTCGCCGGTGCCGGAGGGTGGCGGGGTGCCGGGCGCGTCACCGGGCTCCCCGCCGTCGGGTGCGGGCGGGCCCTGGGCTCCGGGCGTGGCGCCGTCGGCCGAGGCCGCGATGCCGCCGGGGCCCTGGCCCTTGCCAGGCGGCGGCTGGGTCTTGTCGATGACGCTGGCCTTGCCCGAGGGGTCGACGACGGCCGCCACGCCGGCGTCGGGGGCGTTGACGAACAGGTGCCCTTCGCGCGCCTCGACCTCCAGCGGCCCCTCGGCTCCGGGCAGGCGGACGGGGTTGAGCTCCTTGCCCTCGGGCGTGAAGACGCGCACGGCGCCCTCGCCCTCGAAGGGCACGTAGACGCGTCCGCCGAACGGCACCGCGGTACCCCCGCCCTTGTGGCGCACCGCGAAATGGCCGAGGCGGGGCGTGCCCCCGGCGTCGGCGACGGTGACGATGCGGCCCGAACCGGGGACGGTGACCGCGGCGGTCTCGCCGCGGGTGCGCGGCGGCAGCACGGCGCCCTTGAGCGGCACCGGCGAGGAGACCAGCCGCGGGTCCTCGCCGTTGCGTGCCGCGACCAGGCGCTTGCCGGTGCGGTCGACCGCGAGCGCACCGTCGTCGAGGACCGTCATGGCGATGTCGGATCCCGGGTCGGCCACGGACACGGTCTGGGAGATGGCGGCGTCCTCGCCCTCCACCCGGATCCCCACGGCCGTGCCCTGGGTGGGTACCCCCAGCCACAGCGTGTCGGTGTCGTCGAAGGCGCCGCCGACCAGGGGGCCGGGGATCTGCAGTGAGGCCCCGGTGGGCTGGAGGGTGGCGGGGTCCACCGCCTTGATCTCGCCGCCGGCGCGGTCGATGACGACCGCGGTGCGCTTGCCGAGGACGAGTCCGAAGTCGCCGCTCTCGCCCAGTTGGAGCGCGCCGGAGAAGCCCATCTCGCGCAGGTCGACCGAGGTGACCTTGCCGGTGGCGGGGTCGTGCAGCAGCAGGTAGTCGTCGTTCTGGGTGACTCGGACGTCGCCGCCCTTGGAGTCGGGCAGTGAGGTGACGAGGTCGACCTCGGCGTTGTTGCCGTTGACGCGGGTGACCTCGCCGGTGGGGCTGTTCCACAGCCAGGCGGCGCCGTCGGAGACCTCGTCGGCGCGGCCCATGGCGCCGACGCCGAACGCGGTGCTGATGAGCGCGGTCGCCATCAGCACGACGGTCAGTCCCGAGGCGCCGGAGCGGACGCGCCGGCCGAGTTCCGGCACCGCACGCCGCACTGCGGAGCCGGGCGCGCGCTGCGCAGCGCGGTCCGCGGAGTGGGCCGACTGGTCCGCCATCGGCAGGCTCTCTTTCCCGTTCACGGAAGGGGGGCGGCGGCCGCGTCCTCCGGCCTCCGGCCGCGGGGGCGTGCGCAATCCGGTGGAGAGGGGCTTCGGCGGGTTCGGGGAGGCCGGTGTTCAGGGGAGCACGGGCAGAATGTAGCAAACCAGAACGGGACAATCGCGTCAATGGATGCGCTCCGGGGTACCGGGCGACGGGATATCACCGTTGATCTTGTAGCTATCGTCACTGGAAATCGTTTTCCTTCACGATAGCTACAAGATCAACGGGGGTCGGTGACCTCCACGACGGCGAATGACTCCGGCGGCAGGAGCAGGCGCATGCCGCCCGCCGAGGCGTCGGCCGAGGACAGCAGGACGTCGCGGGCGGGCAGGTCGAGTTCCGGCTCCGCGGTGCGGGCACGCAGGTTGCAGGCCACGCGCAGCGGCCCCCGGTACAGCACCAGTTCCCGCCCGTCGGTACTCGCCCGCACCCGGAACCGGTCCAGCCGGGGGTCGGCCAGCTCGGGGCGCGTCCGGCGCAGGCCGATGAGGCGGCGGTAAAGGTCCAGGATGTCCCGGTGCGGCGCCAGCTCGCGCTCCTGCCAGCGCAGCACGGCCCGCTCGCGGGTGGCGGGGTCGAGCGGGTCGGGGATGTCGGCCTCGTCCCACCCGTGCGCGGCGAACTCGCGGCGGCGGCCCGCACGCACCCCCTCGGCCAGGCCGGGATCGGTGAAGGAGGCGAAGAACGGCCAGGGTGTGGAGGCCGCCCATTCCTCCCCCATGAACAGCATAGGCGTATACGGCGAGCACAGTACGAGCGCGGCGCCGCAGGCCAGCAGGCCGGGCGACACGGTGGCAGCCATACGGTCGCCTGCGGCGCGGTTGCCGACCTGGTCGTGGTTCTGCAGATAGGCCAGGAAGCGGTGGCCGGGGGTGTGCGCCGTGTCCACGGGAGCACCGTGCGTGCGGCCGCGGAAGGCGGAGTAGCGGCCGTCGTGCCAGAAGGCGCGGGCCAGGGTGTCCGGCAGCGCGTCGGGGCCGGTGAAGTCGGTGTAGTAGCCGCGGCCCTCGCCGGTGAGGGCCGCGTGCAGGGCGTGGTGGAGGTCGTCGCACCACTGCGCACCCAGCCCGTTGCCGCCGGCCTCGCGCGGGGTCACGGTGGCGGGATCGTTGCGGTCGGACTCGGCGATGAGCGACAGCGGGCGTCCCAGCCCGGCAGCGAGCGCGTCGACCTCGGCGGAGAGCTCGGTGAGCAGGTGGCGGGCGCGCGTGTCGTGCAGCGCGTGCACGGCATCCAGGCGCAGCCCGTCGAGGTGGTAGTCGCGCAGCCAGCCCAGGGCGTTGTCGACGACGTAGCGCCGGACCTCGTCGGAGCCGGGGCCGTCCAGGTTGAGCGAGGGACCCCAGGCGGTATCGCCGCTGAAGTAGGGGCCGAACCGGGGGAGGTAGGCGCCTTCGGGGCCGAGGTGGTTGTAGACGACGTCGAGCAGGACACCGACGCCGCGGCGGTGACAGGCGTCGACGAAGCGCTTGAGGCCGTCGGGGCCGCCGTAGGGTTCGTGGACCGCCCCCCACAGCACGCCGTCGTAGCCCCAACCGTGGTCGGCGCCGCCGAAGGCGTTCACGGGCATCAGCTGCACCAGGTCGACGCCCAGGGACGCGAGGTGGTCGAGGCGCGCGGTGGCGGCGTCGAACGTGCCTTCGGCTGTGAAGGTGCCCACGTGCAGTTCGTAGACGACGCAGCCGGGCAGCGCCCGGCCGTGCCAGCCGGCGTCGCTCCAGGCGAAGTCCGCGTGGTCGTAGACGCGCGAGGGGCCGTGCACGCCGTGCGGCTGGTGCCGGGACCGCGGGTCGGGCAGCGGCTCGCCGGAGCCGTCGAGCACGAACGCGTAGTCGTCGCCCGGACCGGCGGCGGCCGCGTCGGCGTACCACCATCCGCCGCCGCCGGCCCGCATGGCGTGCTCCGCTCCCCCGATGCGCAGGTCGACCCTGCCGGCCGTCGGCGCCCACACTCCGAACGACCGCCCCCCGTGCTCGCTCACGCGGCGTATCTACCCTGGCGCGGCCGGAGCAACGCGCTCGGAATCGGCCGGTCGGGCGGGGCGGTAGACGGAGAGGGCGAAGGACGCGGCGGCCTCGACCGGGTCGCCGAGGCCGGCGACGCGGTCGGCGATCTCCGCGGGCGAGAGGTGGCGGGCGCTGGGCCCCATGCCGACCAGGGCGGCGGCCTCGGCCGGCGACAGCGAAAGCGCGACCTCGATCTCCTCGCCGCCGGTGCGGGCGAAGTGCGCCGACAGTCCGCTCTCCAGCCGCTCGCGCTTGTCCGCGTCGACGCCGACCAGCCCGAGGTCGGCAACCAGCCCGCGCAAGTGGCGGTCGGTGGGCGTGGCGACGAGCAGCGCGCCGTCGTCGGCGAGCACGCGGTGGAACTCGGCGGGCCGGCGCGGCGCGAACACGTTGAGCAGCACCGCGGCCGATCCGGTGCGCAGCGGGAGACCGCGCCAGGTGTCGCAGGCGGCGGCTCCTGCGCGCGGGTGGGCGCGGGCGGCGCGGCGCAGCGCGAACTTGGAGAGGTCCAGGGCCAGCCCGACGGCGCCGGTCACCCTGTCCAGTACCGCGGAGAGGTAGTAGCCGGTCCCGGCTCCGGCGTCGACGGCCAGGCCCCCTGCGGGCAGCGGCGCCTGCGCGGCGAGTTCGGCCAACCGCGCGGCCAGTGGCGCGTAGTGCCCGGCCTCCTGGAACTCCTGCCGGGCGCGCACCATCTCCTTGGTGTCGCCGGTGCCGGCGGTGCGGTGGCCGGTGAGCAGGCCGGCGTAGCCCTCCCGGGCGACGTCGAAGCGGTGGCCGGCGGTGCAGGCGAGCGCGCTGCCGCCGGGACCGAGGGCGGCGCCGCACACCGGACAGGCCAGCGCCTCCAGCACCGGTTCGGGCATCCGCAACCGGTCGAGCACGGCCGGACGGTCGTCGTCGGAGGAGGTCATGGGCCTTCAGCTTAGGGCGTCGGGGCGGTATCGCGGTCCCGGCCGGCGGCGAGCGCCCGCGCTCAGTCGCGCATCAGCAGCGCAACGGGATACCGGTTCAGCAGGCTCTGCAGGTCCGCGGCGCAGAAGCCGTCGGTGCGCTGAGGCAGGAGCACGCGGCCGGTAAGGGCGTCGCGCCAGGTGCCGCTGCCGCCGGGAAGCGGGAGGGCGGTCCCGCGCCAGCCGCCCTCGGCCGCCAGGCCCAGCGGCAGCCGGGTGGCGACGGCGACCACGTCGTTCCGGGGGCCGCGGGCGAAGGCGACGGCGTGGTCGGCGGCGGGCCCCGCGGGTTCCAGGGGGAGGTATCCGCGCAGGTCGCGTTCGCGGCGCACGTGCAGCGCGGTGCGGACCACGTGCAGCTTGGCCTCGCCGCCCGCGTCGACCTCGGGCAGCCGTCCGCCCTCCAGGCGCTCCAGGTGTGTCTGGCGGCAGGTGAAGTCGACGGGGCGGCGGTTGTCGGGGTCGACCAGGGAGAGGTCCCACAGCTCCGACCCCTGGTAGAGGTCGGGGACTCCGGGGCCCGCCAGCTGCAGCAGCTTCTGGCCGAGCGCGTTGCTCCAGCCGGCGGCGCGGATGCGCCCGACGAACGCGGCGACGTCGGCGCGCACGTCCTCGTCGGAGAGCACACGCTCGGGCCAGGCGGCGACCTCCTCCTCGAAGCCGGGGTCGCCGTCGACCCACGCGGTGCGCTCCTTCTGCTCGCGAGCCGCCTTGAGCAGGTAGTCGCGCAGGCGCGCGGCGCTGATGGGCCACGCTCCCACCAGCGTCTGCCAGGCGAGCAGATCCAGGCCGCCCTCACCCAGCCCGCGGGCGGCACGCCAGCGGTGCACGGCGGCGGCGAAGTCCCGGGGAACCTCGCTGAGGACCGCCAGGCGGGCGCGCACGTCCTCCGAGCGCTTGGTGTCGTGCGTGGAGAGCGCGGTCATGGTCCGCGGGCGGCAGGCCTCGCGGCGGGCGGAGCAGGCGTGGAACTCGGCCGGGGACACGCCGAAGCGGGCGGGGTCGCCGCCGACCTCGTTGAGCGCGACGAAGCGTGTGGCGCGGTAGAAGGCGGTGTCCTCGTCGCCCTTGGCCACGACCATGCCGCTGGTCTGCTGGATGCGCACGGCCAGCTCGCCGGCGGGGTCGGCGCACACGCGCGCGTCGACGTCGTCGAGGACGGCGGCGAGGTCGGGGCGGGCGCCCCGGGCGGCGGCCACCGCCCGGTCCCACACGGGCCGGGCCTCGGGCAGGTAGCTGCGGTAGGCCTCGAAGGAGGCGAGCAGTTCGGCGACGGCGTCGCGGACGCGCTCGGGGCCGGAGCCGGCGTCGGCGTGGGCGTGGGCGTGCGCGTGGGCGTCGGCGGAGCCGACCAGCGCGGCGATCCGGCCCACCTCGGGCGCGAGCAGCTCGCGGGCCGCGAGCCGCCGCGACTCGGCCCGCACGGCTGCGGAATCGGTGGGCGCGCCCACCGAGCGGGCCAGTTCGGTCAGCGGGCCCTCACCGCGGGGGTCGACGAACAGGCCGCACACCTCGCGCAGCGCGTCGTATCCGGTCGTGCCGTCGACCGGCCACGAGGCGGGCAGGGCCTCGCCGGGTTCCAGTATCTTCTCGGCGACGATCCAGCCGCCGAAGGCGTCGCGCAGCCGGCGCAGATAGCCGCCGGGGTCGCTGAGCCCGTCGGGGTGGTCGACCCGCAGGCCGTCCAGCTCGCCGCGCTCGGCCCAGCGCAGGATCTCGGCGTGTGAGGCGGTGAAGACGTCGGGGTCCTCGACCCGGACCGCCGCCAGCCCGGTGACGTCGAAGAAGCGGCGGTAGGACAGCCGCTCCCGGCCGCGCCGCCACGACACCAGCCGGTAGTGCTGGCGCTCGTGGACCTCGGCCGGGTCGTCGCCGGGGCTGTAGGTGCCCGGCGCCAGCGGAAAGCGGTGGTCCTCGTAGGTCAGGCAGTCGTCGGCGACGCCTAGGCGGTCCAGGGCGGCGGCTCCGCCGTCGCCGTCGTCGGCCAGGACCGGCAACTCCAGGGGCCCGGCGGTCCAGTCGACGTCGAAGCACCGGGCGTAGGCGGAGCCCTTACCGCTGCGCAGCACGTCCCACCACCACGGGTTGGCGGCGGGGGCCGCCACGGACATGTGGTTGGGCACGATGTCGGCCACCACGCCCATGCCGCGCTCGCGCAGCCGCTCGACCAGCTCGCAGCGCGCCCGGTCGCCGCCCAGCGGCGCCGAGACCGACGCGGGGTCGACGACGTCGTAGCCGTGCTCGGATCCGGGCGCGGCGGTGAGCATCGGCGACAGGTAGGCGGCGCCGGCGCCGAGCCGGTCGAGATAGTCGACCAGTTCGGCGGCGCGGTCGAGCGTGAGTCCCGGTCCGAGCTGCAGTCGGTAGGTGGAGGTCGGGCTGTAGGGGTCCATCGGGGTGTTCTCTGCCCTGCTCACGCGCGCTCGAACCCCGGCGCGCCGTCCGCGGCGCTCAGGAGCGGTGCGCACGAGCGGTGCGCACGAGCGGTGCGTGGGACCCGGCGGGGCCCCGCCCGGCGGTCCGCCGCGCAGCGAATAGGATCGTCGGATCCGCAACCGCCGATCCGCAGCATCCGGGGAGAGGGTCCGTCCATGGCCGAGTCCAGTGCCGCCGTCCGCGTGCTCCTGCTGAACGGGCCGAACCTGAACCTGCTGGGCAGCCGCGACCCGCAGCAGTACGGCACCGTGACTCTGGAGGGGATCGAGCGCCGGGTCCGTGCGCTGGGCGCCGAACTGGGCGCCGAGGTGGAGTGCGCGCAGAGCAACCACGAGGGCGTCCTGGTCGAGCACGTCCACCGGGCGCGCGAGCTGGACGGGGTCGTGTTCAACCCCGGGGCGTTCGCCCATTACAGCATCGCGCTGCGCGACGCGATCGACGCGGTGGAGACCCCCTGTGTCGAGGTGCACATCTCCAACGTCTACGCCCGTGAGCCGTTCCGGCACACATCGGTGACGGCGCCGGTGGTGCAGGGATACATCGCCGGTTGCGGCCCAACAGGCTACGAGCTGGGACTGCGCGCGGTGCTGGCGCGCGTCCAGGAGCGGCGCTCAGCCGCGGGATGATCACCTGTTGATCTTGTAGCCATCGTGAAGGAAAACGTTTTCCTTCACGATGGCGCTACAAGCTGTGTGGGGCCTCCCTCTGGTCGGCCGTACCGGAGGAACAAAACGAGGGTGAACCGGCCCGCTCCAGACCCACTTCAGGGAATGTCACGGAACGATAACGGGATTTCGTGGGCGCCTCGCGATGGAGTGCGTTTGCCCAGCTCAGAGGTGCTAGCTCCGCTGTTTTGGGAATAGATCAACGAGGTTCGGAGCCGCACAGGCCGGCGGGAGCGAGTCGGGTCCGCGCGGCGGGAGCGGGCGGTGTGCGGCGCGGAGGCGCCGGACGGTGCGCGCCGATTCACACGGGTGCCGTTGGGCAGGGCACTTCAGCTGTTGTTAGTTTTCTCTTCAGCATTCGGCCACACCACCGGAAGCCCCCGTTTCCAGCACGAACCCTGATGCACACGCAGGGTTGCCACCTCGCAAAGGGGAATGAACGTCCCGTGACCCTGCCCGGCCACCGCCCTCTCGCCGCGGCCGCCCTGGTCGGCGTCCTCGCACTCACCAGCGCATGCGGCAGCGACAGCGCCCTCAGAAACGGACAGCGGCCGCCCGCCGTACCCGACGACGTCGCCTGCTTCGACGGGAGCCTCTCGGCGGCGGGGTCCAGCGCCCAGGAGAACGCCATGTACACCTGGGTGGCGGGCTACCAGATGGCCTGCAAGGACGCCCTGATCCTGTACGACTCCGTGGGATCGGGTGCCGGTCGCAGCCAGTTCCTGCAGGACGCGGTGGACTTCGCCGGATCCGACGCCGCGCTGGACCGGCGCGAGCGCGAACGGGCCCGCGACCGCTGTGTCGGCGGCGCCCCCGCCCTGAACATCCCCGGCTACGTCGTGCCGATCGCGGTCATCTTCCAACTGGAAGGCGTCGACTCGCTGAACCTGCCGCCGGAGACCCTGGCCAAGATCTTCGACCAGCGGATCACCCGCTGGAACGACCCCGAGATCGCCGAGCACAACCCGGACGCCGACCTGCCGGACCTGCGCATCACCCCGGTCACGCGCGCCGACGACTCCGGCACCACCGAGAACTTCACCGGCTACCTCGCGTCGGCGGCCGGCGAGGCCTGGCCGCACGAGCCCGGCGGCACGTGGCCGACCCGCCCGGTCGAGGCCGCGCAGGGCAACAGCGGCATCGCCGAGGCGGTCGACGGCGGCCGCGGGACCATCGGCTACGTCGAGGCCTCGCACACCGGTGACATGCCCACCGCGTCCATCGGCGTGGGCGGCGAGTTCGTGGACGTGGCCCCGGAGTCGGCTGCGCGGGTGGTCGCCTCCTCCCCTGAGCGCAAGGGCGGCCACCGGCACGACCATGCATTGGAACTGGATTACGGCACCGCCGAGGCCGGCACCTACCCGATCGTCCTTGTGACCTACGAGATCGCGTGCCTGCGCTACGGCACGGCCGACGAGGCCGAGCGCGTGCGGTCCTTCCTGGAGTACGTGCTGAGCGCCGAGGGCCAGAAGGCCGCCTCCAAGGAGACCGGGTCGGCTCCGCTGCCCGGCGACTTCCGCCGGAAGCTGCTGGACTCGGTCGCGGCCATCAGCTCAGCCGAGTGACCGGGCGGGCGGCAGCGATGTCCGGAATCGGCCTGTTGCAGCGCTGTTCATCCGAGATCAACGCTGATTGCCGCCCGATGGTCTAGTCTGGGGCCCTCTCAGCGGCCGCTCCCCTTTCGCGGACGCGCTCCGGCAGCGGACGGGCCTATTCGGCACCCCCCTCGGACGCGCCGACGGCACTGCCCCTGCCCGCCGGGACGGCCGCCGGACCCGGCGGGATCACGATCGCGCCTCGGAGGCGGTCGGGATGTGCCGTGACCGGGGCCACCCGCTAGGATCAGCCGGGTTCACCCCCCCTTTTGTCCCACCGATCCCGAGGAAGTCCGATGAACCAGTTGCAGACGCTGACGCAGCTCGCCGTGCGGCAGCGGATCCGGATGATGGTCAACCAGTACGAGGTCCGGACGCTGCTGCCCGACGGGAGCGAGGGCGACCTGATCGCCTTCGCCCAGCAGAAGCGCCTCGCCTTCAAGGAGCAGGTGACGCTCTACACCGACGACAGCAAGCAGTATCCGGTCCTGGGCTTCCAGGCCCGCCAGGTCGTCGACCTCGGTGCGACCTACGACGTCACCGACCACAACGGGCAGCCGATCGGCAACTTCCGCAAGGACTTCAAGCAGTCGCTGCTGCGCTCGACCTGGCACCTGGAGCAGCCGGGCCTGTTCACCGCCACCGGTCAGGAGCGCAACCAGGTACTGGGCATCCTGCGCCGCTTCATCGACGCGGCCAAGTTCGTGCCCTACCACTTCGACTTCGCCGCGGGCGAGCACCCGATCTTCAGCGTCGACAAGCGCTGGGGCATTCGCGACCGCTACACCGTCCAGATCCCGGACCCCAACGTCGACCGCCGGCTGGTCATCGCCATGGCTGTCGCACTGGACGCGCTGCAGGCCCGCTGACCGGCCCTGCCTTCGCACCCGCGCCTCCGTGTGCGGGGGCGGCGCGGAACGCCTCCGCCCGCCCCGCCTGCCCGCCGATCCTGCATCCCGGATGCCGGCGGGACCGGCGAACCGCCGGGCAGGCCCTGCCCCCGCCTCCCCCTCTCCCCCGCGTCCCCCGCGCGCTCCGCCCACGCGTGCTGAACACGCCTCCCGCACCGCCGCCGCGCGGCCGCCCGCGGGTCGCCGACCCGCACACCCACCGCCGACGTGGCTGAATTCCCCGCGATCGGCCACACTGCCGGAAGTTGCCGGCACGGACCCGGGTAGCCCGCGCGTGTCCCGACCACCTCGACCCCCTTGCAGACGGAGACCGCGTGTCCCGGGTCCCTGCCGGCAGCTGCCGGGGCGGCGGCGGTGCGGGAACGGGGTCAGTCCCCGCCCGCCACCAGCACGCGCATCTCCGCATCGAGGCCGCGGATCTCCAGAGTGCGCAGACCCGCCGGGCGCAGCAGCGCCTCGTACTCGGCGGCAGTGCGCTCCCGGCCGGTCGTCATCACCATCATGTGCACGTCGAAGGCCCGCGACAGCCACGCCTGCCGGTCGTCGGGCATGACGCGCTCCAGGATGAGCAGCCGCGCCCCCGGGGCCATCGCCGCTGCGCAGTTGGCGAGGATGCGTGCGCAGGAGTCGTCGTCCCAGTTGTGCAGCACGCGGCAGAGCAGGAAGGTGTCGGCCACGACGGGCACCTCGGCGAGGAAGTCGGCCCCCACCAGCTCGCAGCGCCCTTCGCCGACGAAGGCGCCGAGCCGCCCGCGCGCCCCGGCCAGCACTTGCGGACGCTCCTGGAGTACGCCGTGCAGGCCCGGATGCGCCTGGAGCAGCGCGGCCAGCCGGCTGCCGTCCCCGCCGCCGACGTCGGCCACGCGCTCGGCCCGTGAGAAGTCGTAGACGGCCGGGAGCGGGTCGGCGAAGGAGCCGCCCGCCGCCATGCCGGCGTCGAAGAGCGCGGCGTCGACGGGGTGCTCGGCCAGGTAGGTGTAGACGTCGCGCCCGTACACGGACGCGAAGGCCTGGCGGCCGGTACGCACGGAGTCGGCCAGCCCGCGCCAGGCACCGCGGAAGAGGTCGCTGCGGTAGAGCAGCGCCAGGTCCCGCATCGAGGAGGGGTGCCGGCTGTGCAGCCGCTCACCCACCGGCGCCAGGCCGAAGCGGCCCTCGCGCTCCTCCAGGACCTCCAAGCCCACCAGCAGGAGCAGCAGGCGCTCAAGCGGGTCGGCGGCCAGCGACAGTTCGTCGGCGAGCTCGCCGGCCCGCGCCGGGGCGTCGCCCAGCCGGTCGATCACGCCCAGCCGCACCGCCGCGGCGACGGCCTCGGCCAGCCACGGCCCCATCAGCAGCCGCAGCAGCCGCTCGTCCTCGCCCTCGCCCTCGCCGCCGGCCATTCCGCCCCCGTTCAGCCTCTACCCCTGCGACCCACCCAACCGTAGCGCCGGGGCGCAGCGCCATCACCCCGGGACCGCGCGACCGCCGGGGCCCGGCACCGGACCGCCCCGGGACGGGCCTCCGGAGGCTCGTGCCGCCGGTGCCGAATCGAAGCGCCCAATGGGGCAGGGGCGGGGCGTGCGGGCACGTGAGCCGTACGGAACTGTCGGTGCCGGGCGCTAGATTTCCCTTCGTGAGCACACGCTGGACCACCGACGACGTCTGGGCTCTCGCGCCCGACTCCTCCTCCCGCAAGGCGGCGGTCAAGACCGCCGACCCCTCCCAATGGAGCGCCACCGGCCACCGCCCCGCGACCGGCGCCGAGGCGCCCGCCGTGTGGGGCGAATGCGCCGGGAGCGGCAAGAACGCCTACCGGGTCGTCGCCGAACTCGGCTCCCCGCCCGCCTACCGCTGCAGCTGCCCCAGCCGCAAGATCCCGTGCAAGCACACGCTGGCGCTGCTGCACCTGTGGGCCGAGGGCGGCTTCGAGGCGGGTGACGCCCCCGAGTACGCGGCCGAGTGGCTGACCCGCCGCGCGGCCGCACGCCGGCGACCAGCCGAACCCGCCGATCCCGAGGCGGCCGCGCGGCGCCTGGAGAAACGCGAAGAGCGCGTGGCCGAGGGCCTGGCGGAGCTGGACCTCTGGCTGCGCGACCAGATCGAGACCGGCCTGGCCGCGGCACGCGGCGACGGCTACCGCCGCCTCGACTCGATGGCCGCCCGCCTGGTCGACGCCCAGGCGGGGCGCCTCGCCGACCGCGTACGCGACCTCGGCCGCCTTGGTGCGGCCCGCGACTGGCCCGACCGCATGCTGAGCGAGTACGCGCTCCTGCGCCTGCTGATCAGCGGTTTCCGGCGCCGCGACGAGCTTCCCGGCGGCATGCGCGCCACGGTCTCCGCGCGGGCGGGGCTGCCCGCCGCGGCCGACGAGTCGGCGCCCGTGCGCGACACCTGGCGGGTGCTGGGCATGCACGACTTCCCCGCCGGCCAGGTCCGCGGCCGCCGCATCTGGCTGCACGGCGCCTCGACCGGGCGCACGGCCGCGCTGCTCTCCTATGCCCCGGCCGGACAGACCCCCGAGACCCCCGCGCGGCCGGGCACCGAGATCGAGGCCGATCTGGCGTGGTACCCGGCCGAGTGGCGGGCCTCGCTGCTGGCCGTGCACGCCGAACGCACGGCGGACCCCCCGCCCGGCTCCGGCGCCGACGCCGCGCTGGACTCCTATGCCGGCGCTCTGGCCGCCGACCCCTGGCTGGAGGCCTGGCCGGTCGTCCTGGAGGGAGCCGTCCCCGTGCTCGGCGAACCGTGGGGGGTCGCCGACTCCGGCGGCACAGCCCTGCCACTGCTCGCGGAGTGCTCGCCGTGCTGGCCGCTGGCCGCCGTGTCCGGCGGCGCACCGGTCACCGTCGCCGGCGAGTGGACACCCCAGGGCCTGCGGCCGCTGTCCGTGTGGGACGCCGAAGGCCGGTTCGCCGGCCTCGCCCGGATGCCGGGAGCCCTCGCCGGCACCTCGTGAACACCCCGCCCCGGCCCTCGCGCCGAAGGCGGCCCCGCACACGAACCGCGCCCGCCGCACCCCCATGCCTCCGCTCCCGCTCCCGACCCGCCGTACCCCCGGGCACGGCTCTACCCGCCGCCCGCACACGACTTCCGAGGACGCCTTGTGACGACCTCCTCCGAGACACCCCCCGATCCCGCGCACCCGGCCGCCGACTCCTGGTCCGACCTCGTCTCGGCCGCGCTCGTGGGAACCGCGCGCCGGTCCGCGCCCCGTCCCGCGGGACTGCCGGAGGTGGACCGCGACGACCCCGCGCACACGCTGCTCGACCGCGCCGCACTGGCCGCCGTGCGCGCCCGCGCAGGTCGGCCGGCCGACCGGGCGGCTCCCCGGGACCCCGCGGCCTTCGACCCGGCGCCGCCGGAGACCGCGCCCCTGCCGGACCCGCGCGCCGCACGGCGGCTCGCCGACCTGCTCGCCTCCGACTCCCGGCTGCTCTTGGAGTGGCTGGAGCTGGCGGCGCAGCGGGGCCTGCGGGTTCCGCCCGAGCTGCTGCCCGAGCTGCTGGACCGGGGCGCACGCGACCACGGCGGAATCGGGCGGGCGCTGCTGCCGGCCGCCGGGCGGCGCGGCCTGTGGCTGGCCGGGCTCGACCCCCGCTGGGCGTACCTGCTCCGGCTCGACGAAGCGCAGCGGGTCAGCGCCGAGGAGTGGCGTGCTCGTCCGGCCCAGGAGCGCCACGCGCTGCTGGAGGCCCGCGAGCCGCACCTCACCGCCGACGACGAGCCGCTGCTGCAGGAGGCGATGGGCGATCGCAGCACGCGCGTCCGGGGACTGGCCAGGGGCTTGGCGGCCCGGCTCCCCGACACCGGCCGCGGCCGCCTGCTGACCGGCTACGCCCGGCGCCATGTGCGCCGGGGCTCCGACGGCAGATGCGCGGTCCGCCTCCCCGACCTGGCCGACACCGAACTCGCCCGCGCGCTGGGGGTCGAGCCCCGCACCGACGGCGGCACACGGCGCGACGCCCGGGAGCGGCTGTGGATCCTGGTGTCCTACGCGCCGCTGGCCGCCTGGTGCGGCCACCTGGGCGAGGACCCCGCCGATGTCGCCGCCTTCGCCGCCGCCGCCGACTCCGAGCTGTACGAGGCCCTCGCCGACGCGGCGGTCCTGCAGCGCGACCGGGAGTGGGCCCGCGCCCTGCTGCCGGCCAGACTGGGCTCGCTGGCCGGCGAGTACAGCGAGCGCGCCGGCCGCGGCACCGCGCTGCTGGCCCTGCTGCCCCCGGACGAGCAGTGCGCCTGGGCGCTGCGGTGCCTGGGCTCCGGCCGCCGCGTCCCCAACGCGGCGGCCGTGGAGTCGGTCGTCGAACACGTCGTCTGCCCCTGGAACGCCGACCTCGCCGCTTTCGTGGCCGACACGTTCGACGCCGCCGAACGCACCGGCACCTCCCTGACCCGGCTGTGCGCGATCGCCGGTTCGCGCATGCCGCCCTCCCTGCACGAGCGCATCGCCGTCTCCGCCCGCCGCGAGCGGGCCGGCGGCGACGGCCCCGAAGCGCTCATCCGCCTCGCCGACACCCTCAGGTACCGATCCGAGATGCACAAGGAGTTCTCTTGACCGTCTCCGCCACCCCCGCCGCCGCTCTGCGCCCGCACGCCGAGCAGAGCTTCGCCGAGGAGCTCGCCGCCCTGGAGCGCGCCGACTCCCGCACGCGCCCGCCGGGCTGGCGGCTGTCGCCGTGGGCGGTCACCCGCTACATCCTGGGCGGCACGCTCGACGACGGCACCGAGATCACGCCCAAGTACATCGGCTCCCGGCGGGTGGTCGAGGTGGCCGTGGCCACCCTGGCCACCGACCGCGCCCTGCTCCTGCTGGGCGTCCCCGGCACAGCGAAGACATGGCTGTCGGAGCACCTGGCGGCCGCCGTCACCGGCGACTCCACACTGCTGGTCCAGGGCACCGCGGGCACCGCTGAAGAGGCGGTGCGCTACGGGTGGAACTACGCCCGGCTGCTGGCCGAGGGCCCCTCCGAGGCGGCGCTGGTGCCCAGCCCCGTCATGACCGCCATGTCCGAGGGCCGCCTGGCCCGCGTCGAGGAGCTCACCCGCATCCCCTCCGACGTACAGGACGCCCTGATCACGGTGCTGTCGGAGAAGACCCTGCCGGTACCGGAGCTGGGCACCGAGGTGCAGGCCACGCGGGGGTTCAACGTGATCGCCACGGCCAACGACCGCGACCGCGGGGTCAACGACCTCTCCAGTGCGCTGCGGCGGCGCTTCAACACGGTCGTGCTGCCCGTCCCCGACAGCGTCGAGGACGAGATCGACATCGTCAGCCGCCGGGTGGCCGCGCTCGGCCGCTCCCTGGAGCTGCCCGAGGTGCCCGCGAGCCTGTCCGAGATCCGCCGGGTTGTCACGGTCTTCCGCGAGCTGCGCGAAGGCGCCACCGCCGACGGCGGCGCGAAGGTCAAGTCGCCCAGCGGCACGCTGAGCACCGCCGAAGCGATCTCGGTGCTCACCAACGGCATCGCGCTGGCCGCGCACTTCGGCGACGGCACCCTGCGCCCGGCCGACGTCGCGGCGGGCATCCACGGCGCCGTGGTCCAGGACCCGGTCTCCGACGGCGTGGTGTGGCGGGAATACCTGGAGACCGTCGCGCGCGACCGCGACGGCTGGGACGACTTCTACCGCGCCTGCCGCGAGGTGAGCCGCTGATGGCGCGGGTCGGCACCGACCGCGTGCACGTGCTGGGCGTGCGCCACCACGGCCCCGGCTCGGCCCGCTCGGTCGCGGCCGAGCTGGAGCGCATCGGCCCCGAACTCGTGCTGATCGAGGGGCCGCCCGAGGCAGATGGACTGGTCGGACTGGTCGGCGAGCTCACTCCGCCGGTCTCCCTGCTGGCGTATGTGCCCGCGGCGCCGGCGCGTGCGGCGTTCTGGCCGTTCGCGGCGTTCTCGCCGGAGTGGGCGGCGCTGCGCTACGCGGCCGAGCGCGGCGTCGAGGCCCGCTTCTGCGACCTGCCCGCCGCCCACACCCTGGCCGGGGACGACCCGGCCGGGGGAGAGGGCGGAGACGGCGGGGAAGGCGGCGAGGGCGCGGACACCGCCCGGCCGGAGCCCGAGCGCGCGGTCGCGGACCCGCTCGGCATGCTGGCCGAGGCAGCCGGCTACGACGATCCCGAGCGCTGGTGGGAGGACGTCGTCGAAGGGCGGGCGGCCGTGCCCGTCGGTTCGCCACCCGGCGGCGCCGAGGCGCACCCCGGCCCCTCCCCCTTCCCCGCGATCGCCGAGGCGATGGCGGCGGTGCGGGCCGAGTCCGGTGCGGGCCCGGCGGGGGCGGCGGGAATGCGCGAGGCCCGCCGCGAGGCCCACATGCGCCAAGTGCTGCGCAAGGCGATGAAATCGGTCGAGGGCCGCATCGCCGTGGTCTGCGGCGCCTGGCACGTCCCCGCGCTGCTGGACCGTCCGCCGGTGGCGGAGGACACCGCGCTGCTGCGCGGCCTGCCCAAGGCCAAGGTCGCGGCGACGTGGATCCCGTGGACGCACGGGCGGCTGGCGTCGGCCTCCGGCTACCGGGCGGGCGTGCGCTCGCCCGGCTGGTACCACCACCTGTTCACCGCCCCCGACCGCCCCATCGAGCGCTGGCTGGCCGAGGCCGGGCGGCGGCTGCGCGAGCTGGACCAGCCGGTGTCCTCGGCCCACGTCATCGAGGCCGTCCGCCTCACCGAGGCGCTGGCCGCGCTGCGCGGGCGCCCGGCGGCCGGTCTGGAGGAGGTCGCCGACGCCGCGGAGGCGGTGCTGTGCGAGGGCGCCCGCGCGCGGGCGCACATGCTGCACAGCCGGATGGTCGTCGGCGAGCGGATGGGCGCGGTCTCGGCGGACACGCCGCAGGTCCCGCTTCAGCGCGACCTCGCCGCCGAGCAGCGCAGCCTGCGCCTCCAGCCGAAGGCCGAGCCCCGCGACCTGGACCTGGACCTGCGCGAGGAGACCGGGCGGCGGCGCAGCGCGCTGCTGCACCGGCTGGGGCTGATCGGCGTCGAGTGGGGGCGACCGCGCGGCGACTCCGCGCGCTCCCGCGGCACCTTCCGCGAGAGCTGGACGCTGGGCTGGCGGCCCGAAATGGAGCTGGCGCTGATCGAGGCGGCGGTGTGGGGCACCACCGTCGAGGCCGCGGCGGGTGCGCGCGTGCGGTCGCTGGCCGGCGAGGCCGCCCTGCCGGACCTGACCGCGCTGGCCGAGCGGTGCCTGCACGCCGACCTCGGCGGGGCACTCGGCGAGGTCGTCTCGGCACTGACCGCCCGCGCCGCCGAGGACGCCGACATCGAGCACCTCATGGCGGCCCTGCCCCCGCTGGCGCGTTCCGCCCGCTACGGCGACGTGCGCCGCAGCGACTCCGCCGCCCTGCGCGGGGTGGCCGCCCAACTGCTGGCCCGGGTGCGGGCCGGCATCGTCCCCGCGGTGTCGGGGCTGGACGACGACGCCGCCGCGGCGATGGCGGGTGCGGTCGACGGCGTGCACAGCGCCGCGGTGCTGCTGGGCGGCGACGAGGAGTCCGCGTGGCTCGCGGCGCTGGAGCAGGTCGCGGTGCACGAGTCGGCGCCGGGGCGGGTGTGCGGGCGGGCGAACCGGATCCTGCACGACTCCGGCCGGCTGTCCGACGCCGACCTGAGCGGCCGGCTGTCGCGCGCCGCCTCGCGCGGCACGTCGCCGACCCGCACGGCGCACTGGATCGAGGGGTTCCTCTCCGGCAGCGGCCTGCTGCTGGTGCACGACACCGCGCTGCTGGGCATCGTCGACCGCTGGCTCGGCGGCCTCGGCGCCGACGCGTTCACCGAGGTGGTACCGCTGCTGCGGCGCACCTTCGGCGCCTTCGACGGACCCGAGCGCCGCGCCATCGGCGACAGCGCCCGCGCCCTGGGCGGCTCCGGAGAGGCGGGCGCCGCTCCGACCGGCGACACCGTCGAC